>CAWBIS010000097.1:0-5791 GCA_963788485.1 Terriglobia bacterium | reverse complement strand
GAGTTCCGCGCCCGCTTCGCGCTCCAGGCCAGGGAAGCCGCGGCTGGATCGGATCTGATCGTCGCCGTTTCCGCCTTCACCGCGTCGCAGGTCGAGCATTATCTGGATGTGCCCGCGGCCCGCATTCGCGTTGTTCATCATGGCGTGATTCCGCGCCGCATCCCGAGCCTTCCCCGCGAGAAGATCGTGCTCTGCGTCGGCGCCATTCAGAAGCGCAAGAATCAGGCCTCGCTGGTTCGCGCTTTTCGCGCCCTCCCGGACGACTGGACGCTCGTGCTCGCCGGCTCCCGCGGATACGAGGCTGAGGAAGCCCTTCGCGATGTTACGGACCCACGCGTTCAGGTCACCGGCTACCTCGACGAAAACGAGCTCGAAGCCTGGTATGCTCGCGCTGGCATATTCGCTTTTCCGTCTCTCGACGAGGGTTTCGGCATGCCGGTTCTCGAAGCCATGGCCGCGGGCATTCCCGTGATTGCGGGAAACCGTTCAGCCCTGCCCGAGGTCTGCGGAGATGCCGCCGAACTGATCGATCCTGCAAGCGAAGAACAACTCGCCGCGGCACTGCGCCGGCTTGCGACCGACGAAGATCGCAAAAACGAACTCATCGCGCGTGGCCTGGCGCGGGCAAAACAATTCACGTGGGAAGATGCGGTGGCGAAGACGTACGCCGTCTACCGCGAATTGCTGTGAAATCCTTTGCCCGGTATTCCCCGTGAAGGAGGCTCGAACCGATAATAACGCTATTTCCTGTAAATCACCCGCCAGATCTTACCCTTCTGGCTGTCGGTGATGTACAGCGACCCATCCGGCGCCTGCGCCACGCCATCCGGCCGCGCCACCGCCATGCCGGGGTTCATCAGCTTATCCGTCCCGGTGAATCCGCTGGCGAAAACCTCAAACTTACCCGACGGCTTGTCCTTTTCAAAAGGCTGGAAAGTCACGTTATACCCGGCCTGCGGCAGCGGCGCGCGATTCCAGGAACCGTGAAACGCAATGAACGCCCCACCCTTATACTGCGCGGGGAACTGCGATCCCGAATAGAACATGATGTCGACAGGCGCCCAATGCGCCGGGAAACTGGCGACCGGCGGAGTAAAAGAGCCGCATTTGTCCGAACTCTTGCCGTCGCCGCCGTATTCGGGATTGGTAATGAACTTCTGCAGCGTGAAGTCCCAGAAGCAATAGGGCCAGCCGAAGTTCGATCCCTGAACCGCCCGATAGAGCGGCTCGGCGGGACGCTCCGCATTCTCCTGCGCCGTGAACGTCGTGCCCCAGAGGGTATCCAGTTGATCCCGGTTGTTCATCGCGATATAAAGCGCGCCGTCGTGCCAGGTAATGGCCGGCATCTGACGCAGGCCCGTGGCGAATCGCGTGCCGTCCTCCAGCGTCTGATTGAGCTTGTTATCGGCGAATTTCCAGATGCCGCCGTGCTTCTCCAGAATCGGGCACGGATCCTGCCCCGCCACTCCCTTTCCCCGATCCTTCGACTGGCACGCGTTCGAAGGCGCTCCGATGTTGATGTAGAGCGAACCTTTTCCGTCGAATGCGATGCCTTTGTCCTGATGCTCGCGCTCCATCGGGATGCCGCCGACGATTGTTTCCGCTTCGCCTTTCGGCGTGAGCTCGCCCGGCGTCATCTTGTATCGCTCCACGCTCACGGGCGTGGCGATGTAAAGATAACCGTCGTGCAGCGCAATGCCTGTGATGCTCTTGTCTCCGAAGTGCTCTTTCACCTCGAATTTGCCGTCGCCATTCGTGTCCCGCAGCGCCACCACGCCACCCTTTTCCCCCGTCCCCTGCAGCGCCACGTAAACGTCGCCGTTGGGAGCAACCGCGAGATGCCGCGCCGGACCGATATTGTCGATGGATACGATTGCGCAGAAGCCGGCGGGCAGAGTGATGCCGCCATTGCCGGCGTCGCATACCAGGCGTTTGTCGGGACCCGCGGCATTCAGATTAAAAATGAGGAGCGACGTGAACGCGGTTACGCAAAATCTCGGAAGAGTCATGGGTTTGGTTTCTCCAGCGGGGACGAAGTCCCGACCCAGAATAGCAATCCTACATGCCTTGCTTTGCCACCGCGGTCTTCTCGAGCGCCTCGCGCACGACGCGGCCAAGCTGCATGAATCCGGCCAGATCGCCCGGCTTCTGAAAATAGCCCGTGGCGCCGAGACTGGCCGAGTTCTCCCGATCCAGCGGGGAGTCCGACGAGGTGATGATGATGATCGGCGTTACGGCGCAGCGCGGGCTCTGGCGAATGCGCGTCAGTACCCTGCTCCCCGTCGCGCGGGGCAAATTCAGATCCAGCAGGACCAGATCGGGGCAGTCGGCCGCCTCGTCGGAATCCGCCTGTTCCATGAAACGGAGAGCCGCTTGTCCATCTTCGACCACAATCAACTTCGCCGGAAGATCGTGTTTTTCCAGCGCCCGCCGCACCAGGAAAACATCGCCTGGGTTGTCTTCAGCCAGCAGTATTGTAAAAGGCGCGTGAATCGTCGCCAATATCCACCCCCGGCAAGGTAAAAAGAAATGTGGAGCCCTTGCCTGGCTCCGATTCGGCCCAGATGCGTCCGCCGGTCCGTTCCACGATCTTCTGGCACAGCGCCAGTCCGATCCCCGTCCCTTCGAAGGATTGCCCGTGAAGGCGCTTGAAGATCCCGAAAATCTGCGTCAAATATTCCGGCTCGATCCCAATACCGTTGTCCGCCACTGAAAACAGCCACCAGCCGTTGGCCTGACGCTTCGCCTCAATACGGATTGTCGGCCTCTCGCCCCGCGGATATTCCTCTTTGCGGTATTTGATGGCGTTACCGATCAGGTTCTGGAAAAGCTGCACCAGATGAATCTCGGCCACGCGCACTGCCGGGAGGCTCCCCACCTCGATCGACGCGTTGGCATCCTCGGCCATCGTCGAAAGATTGAGAAGCGCGCTCGAGACGGCCGCGTCGGCCTGCGCATTGCGCGGATACTGGCTCGAACCGTTCGCCACACGCGAATAGGCCAGTAGCGCGCGCAGCAGGTTCGACATGCGCGTGGCGCCATTCACCGCGAACTGGATGTAAGACGAGGCCTGGCCGCCGAGAGCCTCGCCGTATTCCTCCTGCAGCAACTGGCTGTAGATCGAAACCATCCGCAGCGGTTCCTGCAGATCGTGACTGGCCGCATATGCGAACTGTTCCAGATCGGCGTTCGAGCGCTGCAGGGCTTCGTTGGCCAGTTTCAACTGGGTTGCGGCCTCCATCTGCTGCTGCACGTCGGTGCAGCCGCCCAGCCAGCGGACGATTTTGCCGTTCCGGTCCCGCGCCGCCACGCTTCGGCAAAGGAACCATCGGTAAGAGCCATCGCTCGCGCGGCGCAGACGCACCTGGCTCTCGAAGGTTTTCCCGGTCTCGAGCGAAGCGTTCCAACGCCGCAGATATTCGTCGCGATCCTCGGAATGCAACAGGTTCTTCCACGGCTCGCGCGGCAGATATTGCCCGGTCTCCGATCCGAGCCCCCAGCCCGCGTACGCAATCCATTCCTGGTTCACATATTCGAAATTGCCCGCCGCGTCTGTCGCCCAGATCAGCTGCGGGAGCGCGCTGGCGAGCGTGCGAAAGCGCTCTTCGCTCTCCTTTAGCGCGTCCTCAAACCTTTTGCGTTCAGTGATATCGGAACAATAACCGGCCCGGAATTCCCCGCGTCCGTCCTGAAAAGTCGTCAGGTCGATCAGGCAGGGGAAGACGCTGCCGTCCCGCCGCAAGTGCTGCTGTTCGAACATATGGCGGCCTTTTTCGCCCGCTGTGCGCAATGCCTCGGCAAGATCGCCGCGCAATTCCGGCGGCAGGAGCGATGCAAGCGATTTTCCCAGCAATTCGTTCACCGAATAACCGTGCATCGTGGCAAATGTGGCGTTCACATCCACGATCGCTCCGCTCTTCGGATCGATCACAAACATGCCGAACCCGGCGCCGGAGAAGATCTTCTTCCAGCGCTCCAGCTCGTTTTCGGCGATTCGCCGCGCCGTCACATCCCGAAACACCAGCACGAGACCCAGCACGTTTCCATTGCTGTCGCAGATGGGAGCGCTGCTGCCTTCCACAGACCGGTCCGTTCCGTCGCGCGAGACCAGCACCCCGTGCCGCCCCACTTCGCCTTCCTCCCGCGGTTTCTGCAGAGGATTCCGGATCTCTTCCCTCGTCTTCTCGTCGACCAGATGGAAGACGGCTTCGAGCGAATTCCGTTCGCATTCGCGGGCCGGCCATCCCGTGAGCTTCTCCGCGACCCGGTTCACAAACCGGATTTTGCCCCCGGCATCCGTCACTACCACGGCGTCGCCGATGCTCGAAAGCGTGGTTTCGAGCAGTTGGCGGGCGTCCTCCACGTCATGGGCAAACCGCTCGCGCTCCAGCACTACAGCGTCGACAGCCGAACCCAGCCGGAACAAAAGGAAGACCAGACCGATACAGCCCACCAGGACGATAATGCGGGAATTGTTGGCGTTCGCTTCCAGCGATCGGTTCGTCTCGTATAACGCGGCCTGCTCCCGGCCCACCAGAATGCTGCCCTCGGAGCGTACCTCGTCCATCGTGAGGCGGCCTTCGCCATCCCGCATCACGGCCATAGCGGCTTCGTCGCCTTCGAGGTCACGGACTTCGATGGTGCGTTTCAACTCGGCGAGCTTGTCGATCACGAGGGATCGCAGGTTGGCGACCTGCTTCGTCTCCCGCGGAACCGTGGCCGCCGTTCTGGTCAGGTCGTCCAGTTCCTTCGGTATCTGCGACACGGCTTTCTCGTACGGCGTCAGATAGTTCCTGTCGCCGGTCAGCAGATAGCCGCGTTGACCACCCTCGGCATCCTTGACCGAGGAAAGCAGATTGTTCGTTTCGCGAATGAACTGACGCGTTTCGTCGCTCTGTTGGGTGGCCTTCTGGTATGAGCGCCAGTCGACGTAGAATAAGACGACGATGACCAGAACAATGGCGATGGCGAGGAACCGCCATGGACGGTCGATCCTGCCCTGTATTCCTGACGCCACTAACTCCATTTTAGATCCGAAACGTTTGATGGGTGCTGATGCCGCAGGATCGTGAGTGGGCGGAATTTCTCGATCGGCTCGTGCACGATCTCAGGGAGCCGCTGCGTTCGGTCCACGCTTTTTCCGAACTGCTCCGGGAAACCGCGGGCGAGCGGCTTGGGGCCGATGGAGAAGAAGCTGTAGGGGAGATCCTTTCGGGAACGAAGCGCATTCGCACCCTGGTCGACGGAATCTCCGGCTACACACTGGCTTTGCGGGAGGCAGCCGATACCCCCGTTTCGCAGCAGGCATCGCTGCAGCTTGCGTTCGACCTCGTGCTCGACACCCTCGATAAACAGATCCGCGCCTGCCGCGCGGAGGTCACTGCGAACGGACTGCCGAGGGTCGGTGTGGGCCTCGAAAGGCTGATTCAGCTGCTGGAGAATCTTATCGGGAACTCGCTCAAGTTCCACGGAGAAGCCGCCCCGATTGTACACGTCTCGGCGCGGCCTGAACAGAGCGGCTGGGCGATTCAGGTTGAGGATAACGGCATCGGGGTGGACCCGGAGGAATGCGATATGGTCTTCCAGCCTTTCGCGCGCGTTCACGGCAGGAAATACCCCGGCGTTGGCCTGGGACTCGCCGTGTGCCGAACGATTGTCGAGGCGCACGGAGGCGAGATCCACATCAGCCCGCGTGCGGAAGGTCCCGGATTGATCTGCACGTTCTGGCTCCCGGCGGCGTAGGGACGGTTGTTAACCTGCGCCGATTCCCAAATCGTCAAACGTGATCGAC
>CAWBIS010000096.1:0-16766 GCA_963788485.1 Terriglobia bacterium | reverse complement strand
TTGTGCGTGCCTGACTCATTACGTATTGCTTAACGAAACCGGCGGGCTGCGCTGCATGTGCCGGATCGGAATGTGCAGGCTCTCCGCGGCACCTTGCACTGTACGCCATTCCGGGCTGTCCTGCGTGGCGCCAACCCACAATTCGCGGGGATGAAAATTGCGCAGCACCGCGCCCATGCCGCCCATATGATCTTCGTGGGCGTGGGTCATCACCACGACATCGAGATGTTTGATGGAACGGGTCCAGAGATATTGCGATACGACATCCTCGCCTACATCGAGCCCCGGCTTGCGGGTGCGGCCGAAAGATGGGATGCCGCCGGCGTCAATCAACATCAGAGTTCCTCGCGGAAACGTCACCAGCAGGCTGTCGCCCTGACCTACATCGATAGCGCTGAGTTCGAATTTTCCACGCTCGATGACAGGCGGGAAAGGATGAATGACGATCACCGCGAGCGAGGCCGCAATGCCGATCCAGCCCGCAACTTTGTTCCATCTCCCGGACTTGATGCGCCACGCCGCGAGAATCAGAGCCAGAGAGAAAAGCGCCGCGAGCCAGAAGGGCGGGGCAGGGATACGCCAATCGGCCTCCCAGCGCGCATGCATAGCCACAGTGATTCTCGCCACGTGCAAAAGTCCGGCGCAAAGATGCGCCAGCAGACTCGAATTAGTGGCGATGGCCATGAAGCCAAGCGGAACCACTGCTCCAAGAACGGGCACGACGATGGCGTTCGCGGTGAGGCCCGATGCCGACATGCGGTGGAAATCGGAGATCATCGGCAGCGCGAGGCCGATCTGGATGAAAAACGAGGCGATGAAGATCTCCCAGACAAAAAAACAGACTCGCGCAGTCATCACCACGAACCACCGCGCCGCCCCGGAAGAAACGCGGCAGGTCATCGCGAGCGTGCGGGCGAGCAGACGCATTTCCAACCGGAACTGCGCACATTTCGCCGGCAGCCGTACGTCTTTTCCGTCATCGGCAAGATCCTTGAGTCCATAGGCCAGCGGAGCGGATGTGGCATTAAGCGCCGGAACCACAAAAGCGCCGATCAGGGCGACGGCCAGGAAAGAAAGCTGGAAGCTGGCGTCGAACAGCTGTTCGGGATCGACCAGGACAAAACACAGGCCTATCGCGGAGAGGATATTTAATAATCTGCCGTCGCGGAAGAAGCAGCGCCCGAGGGCATAGAGACTCATGCCCGACGCCGAGCGCACGGCGGGCCCCTGCCAACCCGTGATACCCGTGTAGAGCCACGCCACCAGGATAGTCAGCAGCAGAGCCGGGCTTCGCGGAACGGCGCAGATCCGCAAAAGGAACAAAAATACCGCGGAAATGATGGCGATGTGCGTACCTGAGATCACCAGGGTGTGGAAGGTGCCGGTGGAACGGTAATCTTCGGTCCAGATCCGGTCCATCTTTGCCGTGGCGCCGACGAGGATTGCCTGCATCATCCCGTTGGCGTAGGCGTCATTTGCATAGAGCTTGTCGAGACGGTTGAGCGATGCGGAGCGAATGCCGAAGATCGCGGCGGCGAATCGGTTTCCGCAGCGGCCGGGCAGTTTTCGCACGGTTGACGCATCGCCCGAGGCATTCCAGTAAATTTGTTGGCGGGCGAGATAATGCACCGAATCGAACGTACCCGGGTCGTTGTAATTGTGCGGGCGGCGAACCTTACCCTGGAATTCGACCTGAGCGCCGTAAGGCAGATCCGGGAACTGTGCGCCGGATTCCAGCTCGGAGGCACGAAGCGAGAGAGAAACCTGGGCGCGTGCGCCTGGCGCCAGTTCGACGGTGAAGCGCTCCCGGTCCGCGGCGAGAAGCGCCGGTTCCACCACGCAGCCTGCGAAGATGGCCGGCACATTATCGGGGACGCTGAGCGCTCGCGGGACGTGTGGGGGAGTCGCGCCGCTGAGAGCGATTCCTCCGAAAACGAGGCTCACGAGACAGGCGGCGAACGCAAGCCAGTTCGATTTTGCGAGCCATGCCAAAACTGCCAGCCCGGCCGTCGCCGCGAAGGCAAGACTTACGTCTTGTGCCGGGAAATGTTGATAGTGGGCAATCGCCAGCCCCGCCGCTACAGCGGCGAACGGCAGCAGAAGGGGTTCGCGGAGACACATATGACCTTGTGGTCATATGCGCCCCTAATTCTCACAAACTTCGGAGGGTCAGACGGTCTTGCCGGCTGAAACAGGTTTGAAAGGCTTGGGTTGAACTCGGATGGAAGCGGGTGGTTGCAGGTGATCGAGCCACGCAAGAATGATGAACATCTTGTGAGCCCGATCGTCCGGATTGGCCCATCGTTCGCCAGCCGCCGGATCGAAGAAGTCTGACATCAGACGATACGAGTTTCGGTTTCCGGAATACTCCGCTTCGAGAATGCAAGCTCCCTGGAACTCTGCGATACATTCCAGTTCATCGCGGGAGAGTCCCTGAAGGAAATCCACGAGGATGAGTAAATTGACGGGGAGAGCGTTACGAAGGAGAGCACCGACCAGAGAAGAGCGAGAGGCGACAACAGCCAAATTTAGCTCCAAGGGTACGGAAGATAACCCACTAACACTATTATCTGAACCTGAGGTGTCAAAAGCAAGGCTGGAGCTGTGGAAATCGTGGAAAGGTGATGCCGGGCCTTTCGCGGACAGACCCGGCCCAAATGGATTGCGTTGAAATCAAAGGCGGCCGGTGAGCAGAAGGATCACGACGATTAGTAGAACCAGTCCGAGTCCTCCGCTTGGATAATACCCCCACCCCGTGCTGTATCCCCAAGTCGGGAGAGACCCGAGCAGCGCGAGAATCAGAATGATCAGCAGTATCGTTCCGAGCATCTCGAAACTCCTTTCGGCACTTTAGAAGCAATCGCAATGCCGAATGCAAGCGTATGATTCCTCACGGCTTAAGTACGACTTTCGTGCATCCGTCGCGGGCATCCAGCATTTCGTACGCGCGCACACCCTCTTCGAGCGGCAGCCGGTGTGAAATTACGAACGACGGGTCAACGTCTCCTTTTTGGATGCGCTCGAGCAGAGGTTTGAAACAGGCATGGACGTCCGGCGGCCCGGTCTTTACCGTCAAGCCTTTGGCGGCCAGGGCGCCGAGCGGAAACTTGTCCACATGACCGGCGCAGGCTCCCGAAATGGAGACCGTCCCGCCCTTGCGGCAGGCAAGTATGGCTTCCTCCAGCGCGCCCTGCGCCGCAATCCCGGCGGCGTCGATGCAGGCATCCGGACCACGACCAGCGGTCAGTTGCGTCAGCCGTTCCCCCACTTTTTCTTTGTCGAAATTCAAGGTTTCCGCGCCGGCGGTCGCGGCGAGACTGAGTCTGGAAGGGACATCGTCAATGGCGATTACCCGTTCCGCGCCGAGAAGGAATGCGCTACGAATGGCGAACTGTCCCACCGGGCCGCATCCCCAGACGGCAATCACGTCTCCCGGCCTTATATTGCAGTTCACCGCCGCCATATATCCCGTTGGGAAGATCTCGCCGAGGAACAGCGCCTTTTCGTCGCTCACGCTATCCGGGACTTTCATGGGGCCGAAATCGGCGAACGGGACTCTTACGTACTGCGCCTGGCCTCCGGCGTAACCGCCGAACAGGTGGGAGTATCCGAACATCCCCGCGGGACTGGTTCCATCCGCGAGCGGCGCGTTCGGATTCGAGTTGTCGCAGAGAGATGTCATCCCGTTCTGGCAGAAAAAGCAATTTCCGCAGGCGATTGAGCAGGGGACCACCACGCGGTCCCCTTTTTTCAGATGCGGAACGTCGGTGCCGACTTCCACCACCTCTCCCATGAACTCGTGACCGAGGATGTCTCCCTCATGCATACCCGGCATCACGCCGTGATAGAGCTGCAAATCCGCGCCGCAAATCGCGGTGAGCGTGGTCTTGACGATCGCATCGCGTTTGGTCAGAAGTTTTGGCTCCGGGACATTTTCCAGCCGGATATCTTTCTTGCCGTACCAGCAGATCGCCTTCATTTTTCCCTCAGTGCATGTATGCCGGCGCATCGCTGGCCGGGAACGACTCTTCCGATGCCGTGACGACCTCATCGTTCGCCGGATGCGTTGCATGGTCGTTTTTGTGCGCGCCCGCCGGTTGTCCCTCCGTTTCAGGCAGAACTCCCGCCTCGATGCGCGCCTTTATCCGCTGCAGGTTCTGCCGCACCGGAATGGAAGGATCATTGGCGAATGAGGAATGGCTGTAATGGAGCTGGACCCTGACTTCGGTTCCACGTCCGCCGGCCGCGTCCTGGAAGTGGATCTCGCCCGTTTGCGGCGCTCCGTGGCCATCGAGCGAACGCCAGGAGATCAGCTCATTTTCCCTTTCGTTGACCAGTTCGGCGTCCCACTCCACGCGTCTGCCATCCGCAGTCCTGACCACCCAATGAGATCGATTGTCGCCGTTTGCGTGGACGGACTCGACGTGCTGCATCGCCGAGGCGAGATTCGAAAGGTCGCGCCAGAAACGATACACTTCTTCGCGCGGGCGATTGATGGTGACGGCCTCGTCGACCGATTTGGCATCTTCGCCGGCGGAACTGATGCCTAAGGCCTGATACGTGTAGCAGAAGCCGGTGACGCCCCGGCGCATGAAAGCGATTCCGAGCAGCGCTGCACCGGTGCCGAACCAGCCCTTTGTGCGCAGGCCGCGAGCGAAGAGCAGGGCGCCGGCCAGCATGGAAGCGGCACGCTCCACTTTCCCAACATTGTTTGCCTGATATCGATGCCGAAGGATCTGCATGACATATGACTGAGCATTTGCCACACCAATCCGAGCCCGTCCTGGGGCCCTATTTGATCGATAAGGTTGTCGCGACCTGAGTCGGGTTCGCTGGATTGTTGCTGGGAATACTATTCATGAAGACCTGGATCGGCACATCGCTTCCGGTTATCGCGTTTTCAGGCACGAGAACGTTGATCTGCCACACTCCCACGAGATCCGGCGCGAGACCCGAATACTGGACATTCGCGGCCGGCACGAACGTGCTCCCGATCAGCACCTGCGGCGTGTTGGTGGTCGGCGCCAGACCCGCGCTTGCGGTGCCATCCGCGGGTGCGTTCTGAACCGCACCCTGGCCGGTGCCAAAAAGCTGGACGACTTGTCCGCGCGGAACCGGATTGGTGACCGAATTGACCGAGTTGTCCTGATTGAGAGCAGCGACAGCACCGGTTCCCGTGCCGCCGCTGGTGAATAATCCAGGCGACGCAGTAGCCAGGGCAATTTCCGCGCCTCCATAAATTTGCCCTGTCGACTGGCGGACAACCTGAAGATCGACGGTTCCGCCCGAGGGGAGACTCAAAGGCAGCGGAACGTTGATTTGTCCCGGCGAGACGTAGAACAGCGCCGACGGAGTCCCATTGATCAGCACCTGGGTGTCGGCGAGCGTTGTCGGTAGAGGATAACCAGTCTGGGACGCCGTGCCGTTGGCGATCGGGTTGGTATTCACGGACGGGAAAAGAGCGGCAAATGCGCCGGGCGCCAGCGGTCTTCCACTGATGTAATTGGCCGCATTCACCGCTGCCACCTGCGGCGCGAAGTAGAGAATCCGGTTGATGCCATCGGCTACCAGCAGATTGTTGAAATGGTCGACGAAGCTGGAACGCGGCGAAACGGCCGGCTGTTTGGCGTCGGAGGCGTAATTCACGGTGGGCAGATTCTCGACGGATGGATAATGCAGCAGTTGATTTACTCCGGATCCGGCATCCGCGACCCAGAAGTCCGCGCCGGGTCCCACTCCGATCGAAATCGGCAGGTTCAGGCCGCTGGTGAGGGAGAACGACGCAGCGGCATTGTTCGAGAGATTCGCCGCCGTGTCGTAAACCTGTACGCGCGAATTGCCCGTATCCGCAACCAAAACCCTGTCCATCGGATCCACGGCCACGCCTCGCGGCGAAGACAGTCCCGATGCAGTCGATTGGCTGAGAGTGGTGCTGAAATACAACTGGCCCAGCACGGTGGTGGCGTTCATGCCGCTCGAAAATGGCTTCTGAAAGAAAAGGACCCGGTTCTGATTGGCGTCGACGGCGAGAAGCCAGCCGCTGTTGGTGACCGAAGCGTTTGCTCCATTCTGGGTCAGCGCGATCGAAATCGGCGCGCTCATGGTGCTCGGCGTGGGATCGGTCACGGTCGAAGTAAAGTCGGCCTGGCCGAGAACAAGGTCGGCGGATTCAAGCGTTGTGCTCCCGGAGGGCGGACTGAACGGCGTCGGGAAGCGGAGGATACGGGAATTGAACGTGTCGGCCACATAAAGGTTCCCCGCGGAATCGACCACGATCGACGAGGGTCCATAAAGACCCTGTTGATTCGGCGTGGAGCCGTTATTGCTTGGATAGTTGATCGCCGTATGAAGCAGATCCGGCTGGCCGATGACAATGTCCGCCGCCTGACCGTTCTTCATGCTGGTGAAATTATTGAATCCCAGAATTCGGTTGTTGAGCGTATCGGCTACGTACAGGTGAGGCGGCGTTGCGCTATAGTCCAAAATCGCCGACCCGGAAGCGGAACTCAGATTGCCGGCTGATCCAAATTCCATGCCCAGGACCAGATTTGCGGCGTTGTAGGGGAAATCCAGTTGTCCCACAACTCTCGACGCAGTCGCGCTGGGACTGGGGACGTCCGGGTAGACGAGAATGCGATTGTTTCCGCTGTCGACCACGAAGAGTTCCGTTGCCGAACTGACCATGTCCGAAGGTGAGCTCAGGGTGCTCGAGGACGGCTGACCGCCCTGGTTGGACATCGAGCTCACGAAATCGGGCTGCCCGATCACGGCCGTAGCGGAAGGCGAGAACTGGGTCGATTCCGGCGCCCACGAACTGACGGCACCATAAACAAGCACGCGGTTATTGCCTGTATCGGAGACCAGGATGTTCGTCCCTATGGCCGTAACGCCGACCACGTTGCTGAGACCCGTCGCATTCACCGGAGTCGTTTGCTGCCCGGCTACTCCCAGAATTCGCGATGCGGAGGTATTGGTGGTGGCGCCGGGCGTGTAAACCACAACCCTGTCGAATTCGTCCGCCACCAGCAGATCGCCCGTGGAATCGATGGCGATCGCGACCGGCTGCGACAACCCGGTCTTGGTGGTTTGCGACGTGGCGGCGGTGCTGTGCGTGAAATCCTGTTGCCCCAGGACGGTGTCGGCGGCAGGCGCATTTGCGCCCGCGGTTAAAACGGCAACGGGAAAACGCAATACCCGGTTATTTCCGGTGTCGGTCACCCAGAGGTTCCCCGCGGAATCGAAGGCGAGACCGGTGCGGCCTGTAAGGTAAAGCGTGGTAGCTTTGACGCCGCCTGTGTTGGCGCCGTTCGTCGCAAAGGACGTCTGCCCGATGATCATGTTGGGGAACTGGAACCCGGCCGGCTGGGAGAACGGCTTCGGGTAACGCAGGATGCGATTGTCCCCCGTATCCGCGACGTACAAATTTCCGGCGCTGTCGACGGCCACGCCCGTGGGATTGTTCAAGCCTGTCGAGTAGGTGTTCCCGGGCCCCTGCGTCAGGGTAGTGAAGCGGTCAGGCTGGCCCAGAATCAGATCGGCGAAGGCACCCGGCGTTAATTGCGTATTGTATTGAAAAGCAAGAACGCGATTATTTGAGCTGTCTGCAATATAAACGATGGGTGGAGAAACGGAGTTGTCGAGCGCGACGCCCAGTGGCTGAGAGACTTCACGCCCTTCCACCACATTCGGTCCGTACGAATCGAATGCCAGAGGATTGGCGGCAGTGCCGATGAAGTTCGGATCCCCGAATACCTTAACCGGTTTGACGAACAGCGACTGTGCGGTCAGGCCGCCGGCGGTGACAAACGAAAAGAACAGGAACAGGGTCGGAACTACCGAACGATGCGAGCGCAAATCTACTCAAAGATATCACGCATCCGCGCGCGGCTCTGTGCGGGTTCATCCGAAATCAGGTACAAAAAACTCGCCCCGAGCCACGCGCGATGACACGATTTCGAGCGGGAAATCTGCGCAAGCGGCGCATTTCCAACCCGCCCGGTCAATCGAATCCTAATGGCCCGCGGTGCGGGTTCTGGGACTGCCTGTGTGCCGGGTCTTCGTACCGGCCCCGGCCGATCCCGTCCCGCCGCTCGCCGCTTCTTCGTTGACCATGGTCTGCGCGATGTCGTTCAGTTTTTTATCGGCTTCCTTTTCTTCCTTCAGCGTTTCTTCCAGCCGGGATGCGGCTTCGGTGTGCCCGAGCATCTGCGCGTGCGTGCGCGCCGATCCGTAGCCTGAGATCTCGTAATGTTCCACTTTCTGCGCCGCGGCGATCAGCCCGGCGTCGCGCAGCGCACCTTCGTCCATCTCCGAGATCAGTTCGTCGCCTTCCTTGACGAGGCCCGTCATTGCCGCGCACTTTTTACCGGTACCCTTTTCACCGAGCGTTTCGAAAATCTCTTCCAGGCGTTCCACGTGTCCCTGCGTCTGCTGGAGATGATCCTCAAATGCCGCCTGAAGGTCTTCCGAGGAAGCGGCTTTGGCCATCTTTGGCAGAGCTTTGGTCAGTTGTTTTTCCGCATCGTAGAGATCGCGGATTTCGTCCAGGAAAAGATCGTTCATCGTTTCTACTTTTGCCATGTGATGCTCCTTATGAAATGTGTCGTATGATTCATCGGCTCCATCCCGGGCGTCGTCGCGGGAGATGGCGCCGGATTCCACCGGTCCGCCGTGTGGCGCAGGCTTCTGACCACTCCGGTTCAGGGTGCCGGCAGCAATCCGGCTGTCTTCGAATGGATTGGCTGCCATGGATTGGAGTTCCCCGCGGTGTGAAAGCAATCACTGCGCCAGGGTGATAAATTGTCCCCAGGAGGAAACGTGCTCAGTCGCCGGGAACTTCTGGATGGGTTTGCGCTTGCCGGCGCAGGCGCTCTTCTCGCTGGAAATGTTCATGCCGCGATCAGTAGCGCGGCGGCCCTGATCGACGTTCATCACCATTTCTATCCTCCGGAGTTCGTGGCGGCCCTGGTTCGGGGGAATCAGAATCTGACTGCGGCGAAAGACTGGACACCGGAACGATCCCTCGCAGATATGGACAAGGCCGGTGTTTCCACGGCGATCCTGTCGATTACGACTCCGGGAGTTTCCTTCCTCGAAGACGCGGCCGCGCAACGGCTGGCGCGCGAATGCAACGATTACGCCGCTCGCCTGGTGTCGGATCATAAGGGGCGCTTCGGCAGTTTCGCCATTCTGCCCTGGCCCGATAGTGAGGCGAGCCTGCGGGAAATCGAATACAGCCTCGATACGCTCAAGGCCGATGGTATTGGCATGCTGACGAGCTACGGCGATAAGTGGTTGGGCGATCCTTCTTTTGCGCCGATTTTCGAAGAGCTGAACCGGCGCAAGGCGGTGGTTTATACGCATCCGACTTCGGCCAACTGCTGCAGGAACGCGCTGGCGGGGATTCCGGATACGGCGATCGAGTATGGAACCGACACCTCGCGCGCCATCGTACGTACCGTCTTCGGAGGAGCTTCGCGCAAGTATCCCGATATTCGCTTCATCTTTTCCCACGCGGGCGGGACCATGCCATTTCTCATCGAACGCCTGATCAATCTGGCAAAGACGCCGCAATATGCGGCCCTATTGCCGAACGGCTACGTGGCCGAGGCGGTGAAGTTCTACTACGATACGGCTCAGGCGTCGAATCCGATCGCCATGGGCGCGTTGCGCAAGCTCGTGCCCCCATCCCAGATCGTCTTCGGCACGGATTATCCGTTCCGCACGTCCGCCGAGCACGTGAAGAATCTCAAGGAGTGCGGCGTTTTCAGCGCGGCGGAACTGCGCGCCATTCACCGTGATAACGCGATGAAGTTGTTGCAGCGAACGAAAGTGTGACCAGGGCGGCGCAACCGCCGTCAGATCATTTTACGTTTCCATGCCCCGCGGCGGAAGAGGATCAGGGAAGAGATCGTCATCGCGGTCTCCGCCGACGGGATAGCCGCGAACACGCCGCGCGGGCCCCAATGCAGGCCGACGGCCAGGGTCCACGCCAGCGGAATCTGGAAACACCAGTAACAGAAGAAATTGATCATCGAAGGTGTGCGCGTGTCGCCGGCGCCATTGAACGCCTGTACCAGCACCATCCCCCAGGCGTAGCAAATGTTGCCGACGCTGATGAAACGCAGGCAATCCGCGGCGACGGATTGAACCGCCGGGTCCGGCGTGAAGAATGCGGCCAGTTGCCGGGCGAATACGAGAAAAACGATGGCAATCGAGCCCATATAGGCCATCGCGTAACGGCCCGTCTGGTAGACGGCCTTCTCGGCTCGTTCAGGTTTCTTCGCGCCCAGATTCTGGCCTACCAGTGTCGCGGCGGAATTTGACAATCCCCACGAGGGCAAAATCACGAACATGAAAATCTTGATCGCCACGGTGTATCCCGCCACGGGCACGCTGCCGAAGCCGGCGCAAATCCGAACGAGCGCCGTCCAGCTTGCGGTAGCGATCAGAAACTGCAGAATCCCGGTGAACGATACCCGCAACAACCGCCAGAGAATGGCGATGTTGATGCGAAGCTGGCGGGCGAAAACGCGAATCCGGCTTTGTCCGCCGAACAGGATCCAAAGCTGAAACACCACACCGAGACCGCGCCCGGTGGTGGTGGCCACGGAGGCTCCCATGACGTTCAATCTCGGGAACGGCCCCCAGCCGTTGATCAGGCACGGATCGAGGACGATGTTGATCAGGTTCGCGAACCAGAGCGCGCGCATGGCAAGAGCCGGATCGCCCGCGCCGCGGAAAATCGCATTGATCAGGAACAGGAGGAAAATGGTCGCCGAGCCGCCCAGCAGGATCCGGGTGTAGGTGGACCCGATGAGAATGACCGATGGACTCGCGCCCATTAACCGGAGCAGGTTGGGCGCATAGAGTATTCCGGCCGCGCCCACGACGATCGACAACAGAAGACCCACCGCGATCGCCTGCACAGCCGCTACGGCCGCGCCCGTGGGATCTTTCTCGCCGATGCGACGGGCCACAAACGCCGTGGTCGCCATGCTGAGCCCCATAGCGATCCCGAATACGAGCACCAGACAGGATTCGGTCAGAGCTACCGTGGCCAGCGAATCTACGCCCAGCCGCGCCACGAAGAACATGTCGACGACGCCGAACAGCGATTCCATCAGCATCTCGAGAATCATCGGAATCGCGAGAATGACGATAGTGCGGCGGAGATTGCCCTGTGTCAGATCGCGGTGGGCACCCGAGAGGGCCTCGCGGACGGTGGCGAAGATACCAGTATTGGGGAGGGCAGCGGACTGGACAGCTTCCTGCATATTGGCCTGAAACAGCGGGGCCGTTATGCCGTCCGCGTCTTGAGTTTATTGTAATCCGAAAGCTTCAATCCGACAGGGCCAGCTTCGTGCTCTCCGGCCCGACATGGATGTGCGCTCCGGTAGCCTTGTGCGGTACCGCCGCCCGAAATGCGAAATAAGGGATCCGCTTCGACTCCAGATACCGCATGAGCCAGATTCCCTCCGGCTGATCCGGTGTCACCGCCACATCCACGCGGCCACGGTGATCGAAGCCAAACGAACGATGCAAGGCCGTTTCGCCCAGCGCGCTTATGGGCAAGGGCTTGGCAAACCGCGCCGCATAATCCATCTCCAGCCGTTGCAGGTCGGCGGGCGTGAAAACGCCGCTTCCTTCGTAATGCGTGTAAACCTGTCCGGCCCAGTCTGGATGCGAGGGCGCCTGCACCTCGAGACTGGCGATACCTTTCTGGATGCGCGCGTTCTCAGCCATTTCGGCGAGCAGCTTCGCCCGCGACTCCGCCCATTCCAGCTCTTCCTGGGCCCGCGACAAGTCTGAGTTCGATGTCTCCGCCTCGGAACGCGCCATCACTCCCGCACTCACCATTTCCTGCGCTTCGAGCAGGGCGCGCTGCCGCCGGATTACCATTCGCTGCGCTAATGCCACCATCTGGTCGGCCTCTTCAGGCAGGAGGTCGGTGGTATACAAGCTCTGCTTCAACAACGACATGTCCAGCGCGTCCTGAAGTTGATCCTGAGCTTTTTTGAGGCGGATGAGGGGCAGGGCTCCAGAGGAGACCAGCCTGCGGATCTGATCCAGCCGTTCCTGCGCATGCACCACCAGCGGGTCGCTCAGATCCACATGCAGCCTGGAGGAAGCAGGAGTGGAAGGCTCGGGAGACGCGGTAACCTCCGAAGATGCCGAAGCAGCGGCCTCGGGGGCCGGTGCGCCCGACTGAGCGAGAACAAACGAAACCGAGAGCGCCGCGAACGCGGCAAATCGTAAAATCACGCTTACTCTTATAGTACGATAGCGGTTGGAGCGAGTTTCTGCCGCATAGCCATACCGAGACTATTCACAGTACTGGTGTAGACATTCCTTCTTCAAAGCCTGCCGAGCCGGGGTGGCGCATTGCCGTCCACGCGGCTCGGGAAAAAAAAGCCGCGGATATCACCATTCTGGATTTGGCCGGAATCACCAGCTTCACCGACTTTTTCGTGATCTGCTCGGGCGCGAGTTCGCGCCAGAACCAGGCCATCGCCGATGAAGTGGGTCTGGAGCTGAAGAAACACGGCGAGATCGCGTCGAGCGTGGAAGGTTATGACCAGGGCGAATGGATTCTGCTCGATTACGGCGATTTCCTCGTACACATCTTCACCGCGAAAGCGCGCGAATATTATTCGCTCGAACGCCTGTGGCGCGACGCCAAAGTGATACCGGTTCCGGCTGAGTGAAGGTCTTCCTTTATTACGTCGGGAAGCCCAAAGACACTCATGCCAACGCCATTGCGGCGGATTACATCCAGCGCGCGAGCCGCTTCACGCCGTCGCAAATGACGGAGATCCGTCCGGAACGCCTCGACCTCTGGTCGAAACATTCCGGGGCCAGGAAAATCCTTCTCGACCCCCTGGGGAAAACCCTCGATTCCGCTGCCTTCGCGGATCTATTTGCCAGGGCCGAAATGCAGGGGCACGATCTGGTTTTTGTCGTGGGCGGCCACGATGGCCTGCCTCCGGCGTGGCGGGACCGAGCCGATCTGCTGGTTTCGCTATCCGCAATGACGCTGCCGCATGAACTCGCGCGGGCCGTTCTGGCGGAACAGATCTACCGGGCGTTTACAATGTTGCGAGGGCACCCGTACCCGCGGTAGGGCAAACAAATCCATATGGCCTGGTTCAAACGAGATTCGCAGGAAGCTAAACCGCCAGGAGGCGACTCCGGGCACACCGTCCGGACCGAGGGCCTGTGGCTCAAGTGCGACGGTTGCCGGGGAATCATCTGGAAGAAAGACCTCGAGAACACTTTCAATACGTGCGGCAAATGCGGCCACCATTTCCGCATGGATGCGCGCGCGAGACTCCGCATGCTTTTCGACGACGGCGTTTTCGACGAGTGCGATGCGTCGCTTCAATCCTCCGATCCGCTGAGTTTCGTCGATTCGAAACCGTACGCCGAGCGCCTGAAGACGACCGAGCAGGCGACCTCGCTCAAGGACGCATTGATTTCCGCGACCGGCAAACTGGCCCGACGCAGGGTCAATATCTGCGCCATGGAACCGAAATTTATCGGCGGCAGCATGGGCGCGGTCACCGGCGAGAAGATTGCGCGCGCCATCGAGCGCTCGATTGAAGGCCGCATGCCGCTGATCGTCGTATCCGCTTCGGGCGGCGCGCGCATGCAGGAAGGCGCGGTGAGCCTGATGCAGATGGCCAAGGTTTCGGCAGCGCTGATGCGTCTCGATGAGTCGCACCTGCCCTACATCAGCGTTCTCACCGATCCGACTACCGGCGGCGTGACGGCCAGTTTCGCCATGCTGGGCGACCTCAACATATCCGAGCCCGGCGCCCTGATCGGTTTCGCCGGTCCGCGGGTCATCGAACAAAGCATTCGTCAGAAGCTGCCGGAGGGCTTTCAGCGCAGCGAATTTCTGCTGAAACACGGCATGCTGGATGCTGTGGTCGCGCGCGGCGAGATGAAGGATTACATCGCGCGCGCGCTCGATTTTTTCTGTGGGCCCGTGGCCGAACGTCAAGCCGCATGAATTTCGCGGGAAGCGTCGCGTTTCTGCATTCGCTGGGGCACGAGCTGAAGGTGGTCAAGTGGGATCTCGAACGCATCGAGAGGCTGCTTGAGGCGCTCGGCAGTCCCCATCGGCAGGGCCGTTTCATCCATGTCGCCGGCACCAACGGCAAAGGTTCCACCTGCGCCATGATGGCTTCGGCACTGCAGGTGGCGGGGCTGCGCACCGGGCTCTACACTTCGCCTCATCTGGTCGACCCGCGCGAACGCATTCGCATCGACGGCGAGTGGATTTCGGAAGCGGCCTGGTGCGCGGCTTTCGATCGGGTACATGCCGCGGTCGAGGACCTTCTCGCGCGGGACTTGATCGACACGCACCCGAGCTTCTTCGAAACCCTGACCGCGATGGCCTTCGTTGCCTTCGAGCAGGCGGCAGTCGAGGTGGTTGTGCTCGAAACCGGCCTCGGCGGGCGTCTCGATGCCACCAATCTGGTGGATCCGGAAATCGCCGTCATTACTCCGATCGATTTCGATCACGAAGCGTTCCTCGGCTCGAGCATCGAATCCATCGCGGCTGAGAAGGCCGGCATTATCAAAACAGGACGGCCGGCCGTATTCGCCGAGCAGAGGCCGGCGGCATTCGCGGTTCTCGAACGCCGGGCTCTGGAAATGAACGCTCCGGTGACGCTTTCCTCGGCGTGGCTGATCCGGGACCTGCAGCTCGAAAAATTCGGCAGCCGCTTTACCCTCGCCCGGGACGAGGAGATCCCGATTCATTGTCCGCTGGCGGGCGCACATCAGGTGGAGAACGCCCGCACGGCTGTCACGGCGCTCGACGTCTTCGGCCTTGCGGCGGCCGACATCAGTGAAGGAATCGCGCGCGCATCGTGGCCGGGACGCCTCGAACGTATCGCCACCGATCCCGACATTATTCTGGACGGTGCGCACAATCCGGCGGGGGCGCGAGCGCTGGCGGCGTATATCAGGCAGTTTTTTCATGGCGAACCGGTGCGGATCGTTTACGGGGCGATGCGCGATAAAGCCGTCGACGAAGTAATCGGCACCCTGTTTCCGCTGGCCGCGGAAGTCATTTTGACGGCCCCCGATCAGCCGCGCGCGCTGAATCCCGAGACCTTGGCCGCGGTGGCGGATCACCCCAATCTCCGCATCGCCAAAACGATTGCGGAAGCTCTGCGGATGAGTCGCGAGAACCCGATGACGACCTTCGTCACCGGCTCGCTGTTTCTGGTGGGAGAAGCCCAGACTATAGCGCTTTCGCGCCTGTAGCGCAGCACTGCCTTCGGGTTGATTCTCAAATCCTGATATTTGAGAAAGCCACGACCTCGACATCCCCGAACTTACCCAGCCGTTTGCTTTGCCAGCCGCGAAGCTGAGGCTGCGCCGCGAACCAACGGCGCCAGTACTCCACGGCCACGTCGCCTCCGTAAACAGCGAATCTTCCGGCTTTGACCAGCGTCCCGTCAGATAAAGACCGCGCGTAATCCGAGACTTGCTGCGCCATGACAAAAGGAGGCGCAGTGAACGGAAACGGATAAACGTGTCCGGACATCGGATAGACCGCCAGATTGGAATAGAGGAAGCCCTGCAGGGGGTAATCGGGTCTCCACGCCGGTGGCTGCGCTTCGATGAACGGGCTGGGGCAAATCACGGGTACGTTTTCGCCGGCGGTCCAGTCCCGCAGCGTCAAAGCGGCCCCTCGCCAGTTGGACGGATGGTGCTCGGGCCACAACTGCTTCCAGTGGCCCATGGAGATCAGAACACCCAAACCGAGCACCAGCGCGACGGGTTTCCAGTATTGGGACGGGACGAAAATCGCAACCACCATTCCGGCAGTGAGAATAACGCCAGGCAGCGCCAGATAAAGATATCTGGCCAGAAACACGCTATTGCCGGACATCCACGAGAATGCGAAAAGAGCCGCCGGGTCGATCAGCCACCACCCCAGGATTAATGCCGCCGAATCCGCGCTGACCCGGGCCGTCCGCGGCACGCTCCATTTGAAAATGCGATTCAGAGCCAGGGCTGCGGCGCCTGTCAGCAGCAGGGCCTTCCATTTCAGGATTTGCATCAATTCGTCGAATCGAGGCTCGGGCACGACGACATGGGCCGAAGCTTCGCGCAACAGCGACAGCGCGCGGATTGCCACCGGAAGCGCGGCGCAGGTCGTGAGCGTGCACACAACGAGCGCCTGCCGCCAGCCGGCGGCGGTTTCGTGCCGCCAGGTCCGGAACCATGCGTACACCGCGAAAATCAGATAAAACGGCCAGAAAATCAGATGTACCCACCAGAGCAGGGACGCGGCAGCGGCGAAAAACAAGGCATCGCGCCAGCGCGCCGAATCGAGCCATCGGACCTCCAGCAGAATGGCGAGCGCGAGAACGAATGTGCCCAGCGCGTAGGGACGGGCATCCGCCGCCTGGTAGTTAAATCCGCGCGAAGTCATGCAGGCGAAGACGGCGAACCAGGATGCTTGCGGATGGATCAGCCGCGCGGCAAGCAGCCCAACCGCTACCAACGACCCCAGCATCGCCAGCAGCGAGAAGAACCGGTAGCTGACCTCGGAGAAGCCGGCCACGCGCTCGGCGAGCATCGGGAGCGCATAGTAGATCGAGGCCGGTACCTGGGGTGCCACCCGCAGGGATGGATCGTTTGCGCCGTGATGAACCACGAAGTAGGTGGCCATCTCGTCCACCCAGAGGCTGGAGGGGAGCGGCATGATCCAGAGCCGCACGATGCAGCACAGCAATACATTG
>CAWBIS010000095.1:0-14008 GCA_963788485.1 Terriglobia bacterium | reverse complement strand
AATGTTTCGAAGGTCTATCGGCTGTATAAAACTCCCTTCGACCGCATCCGCGAACTGAACCCGCTCCGCAGCAAGCCACTGCACACCGATTTCTGGGCGCTGCGCGACATCTCGTTCAGCGTGGATCGCGGCGAGGTCGTCAGCCTGGTCGGGCCGAACGGCTGCGGCAAGAGCACGCTGCTGCAGGTGATCAGCGGAATTCTGCAGCCGACCACCGGCCGCGTGGTGACGCGCGGGCGCGTCGCCGCGCTGCTGGAACTGGGCGCGGGTTTCAATCCCGAATTCTCCGGCCGCGAGAACGTTTTCATCAACGGCGAAATCATGGGCATCGGCCGCGCCGAAATGCAGCGCAATCTGCCTCTGATCGAAGCCTTCGCCGAGATCGGCGATTTCATCAACCGGCCCGTCAAGGAATATTCGAGCGGCATGTACGTGCGGCTGGCTTTTTCCACCGCGATCCACGTCAACCCGGATATCCTGATCGTGGATGAGGCGCTGGCGGTCGGCGACGCCGTGTTCGCCAACCGCTGTATCCGGAAATTCGAGGAACTGCGCGAAAAGAAAGATTACCGTACTCTTCGTCTCACACGACCTTGGCCTCGTCAAACAGCTTTCCGACCGCGCGATCTTTCTGTTGAACGGACGCATGGAAGCGGAAGGCGAGCCGAAGCATGTGATCGATAAATACATCGGGATCGTGCTGGAGCGGCAGAAGGCTTACGAAAATCGCGACCGGCGGATTCACCCTCGCGCCACCAATCGCCACGGCGATGGTTCGAGCGAGATTCTCGACGTCGCCCTTCTCGACGAAACCGGACGGCCCTGCGGGGTCGTCTCAAGCGGCGAAAGCGTAACCATTCGGGTTCGGACGGCTTTCCGGCTGCACCGCGTCCAGCCAATGGTGGGCATTCTGATCCGCAATCGCATCGGCATGGAGATTTACGGCACCAACACCCGAATCGAGCAGGTGGATCTGGGAGTCTTCGAACCTGGCGAAGAACTGGACATCGACTTCCGCTTCGAATGCTGGCTGACTCCGCAGCAATACACGATCACCGTGGCCACCCAATATTCCGATGGATCGAGCCACGACTGGCTGGACGACGTCATTTCGTTCGAGGTGCTCTCCAACCGCCAGGCGGCCGGCGTCACCGATCTGCGCGCGCACATCGAATGGCGGAAGACAGTGGCCAGTGAAAGCCCGACTCGCGCTTAAGGTTCGCGCCGGAGCGCGCGAGACTGCATTCGCGGGCAGGCTTGGCGAAATGTGGAAACTGCACGTGGCTGCGCCCCCGGTCGACGGCAAGGCCAACGAGGCGATCGTGCGGTTTCTGGCCAGACTGACCGGCTTGCCCGGGGCAGCGGTGCGGATAGTAAGCGGGTTCACCGGCACAACCAAAATCGTCGAGATCCAGGGAATCGATCCGGAGTCCCTGCAGCGCGCTATTCTCGAATCGCATGGACCTCGCCCGAATTCAGGAAGCGCTGCGCCGCGAGAAGTTTGACGGCTGGCTGTTTTTCGATCATCATGTGCGCGACCCGCTGGCTTACCGCATCCTCGGGTTGCCGCAGCCCTCGCACGTAACCCGGCGCTGGTACTACCTGATTCCAGCCGATGGAGAGCCGCGCGGCCTGGTGCATCGAATCGAATCCCACGTGATCAAGGGGCTGCCCGGAGAGAAGGCGCAGTATTCCAGCTGGCAGGAGCAGCATGCCGAACTGCGCCGCCTGCTCAAGGGCTTGAAACTCGTGGCCATGCAATATTCGCCGCTCTGCGCGGTTCCTTATGTCGCGATGGTGGATGCGGGCACCATCGAACTGGTACGGTTGCAGGGTGTCGATGTCGCCAGCTCCGCTGAACTGGTTCAGGAGTTTGAAGCATGCCTGAACGAAGCTCAATTCGCGAGCCATCTGGAAGCGGGCAGGCGGGTCGATCAGGTGAGGGCGGAGGCGTTCCGTTTCATCGGCGACAAGCTGTCGAACGGCGCCAGCGAGATCAACGTCAAGAACTGGATTCTGGAGCAGTTTCGCGCGGCCGGCATGGTGACCGACTCGGGCCCCATTGTCGGCGTTAACGCCCATGCCGGCGATCCGCACTATGACCCGACGCCCCAAACCAGTTCGCCGATTCGACCTGGAGATTTCGTGCTGCTCGACATGTGGGCCAAGCTGGACCAGCCCGATGCCGTTTACTATGACATCACCTGGACCGGGTTTTGCGGCGATGCTCCCGCGCGGGTCCGGGAGGTCTTCGAAACGGTGCGCGATGCCCGGGATCGCGCGGTCGAAGCGGTATCGCGAGCCGTATCGGAGAAGCGTCAGATTCGTGGCTTCGAGGTGGATGATGTCGCGCGATCTTACATCCGCGACCGCGGATTCGGCGACCGGTTCGTCCATCGCACCGGGCATTCCATCGGAGGCGAAGTCCATGGAACGGGTGCGAACATGGATAATCTCGAGACCCACGACGATCGCCGTATCCTTCCCGGAGCTCTTTTTTCGATCGAGCCCGGCGTCTATCTCGAAGATTTCGGCGTTCGTTCGGAAGTGAACGTTTTCGTCAGCGCCAAGTCGGCTTCGACGACTGGCCTGGTGCAGCGGGATCTGGTCCGGATCGGATAAGCTCCGCCGCGTGCAGAAAAATCGCGTCGAGCATTGCCTGCGTCAGCTTTCCGGTCGAAGTATTTTGCTGGCTCGGATGGTAAGAACACAGCAGCGACGGCTGCAAGTCATACAGAACGCCATGACCAAAGCGGAATGCGCCAACCCGATGGATGGCGCCACGGCTCTTCAGCACAGAAAGGTAAGTGTCGAAAGCGATTTTTCCCAACACTACCACCACGCGAAGATCCCGGAGCAGATCCAGTTCCCGCTCGAAGAACGGGCGGCAATTGCGGAGTTCCTCAGGCGAGGGTTTGTTGCCGGGTGGAGCACAATGTCCCGCCGCGGTAATCCACGTATCGTACAGTTCAAGGCCGTCTTCGGTGTCGCGGCTCACCGGCTGCGAGGCAAATCCGGCTGTATGTAAAGAGCGGTACAGGAAGTCACCGGAACGATCGCCGGTGAACATGCGTCCAGTACGATTAGCGCCATGTGCTCCCGGGGCGAGGCCAAGAATCAACAGCCGCGCGGCAGGATCGCCGAAAGAGGGTACAGGTTTGCCCCAGTAATCCCAGTCCGCGTATGCCCGCCGTTTCATGGCGGCGACTTCCCGGATATAGCGGGTCAGACGCGGACAACGCCGGCAGTTTACAATTTCCCGGTTCAACGTGATAAAGTGCTCTTTATTACCGTTCGTGATTTCAACCGGAGGCGGCACTGAATTATTGTCGGAAACAGCTCTGGAAAAATCAGTATAGCGACGATATGTATAAGTAGGGCGGCACAGCAGATGCAGGCGAAAACCAGAAGAAATCAATTGACCGGCGGGTTTGAAACGGGCAAAATGATAATTCCGGCTGCTCCCCGGAGTTCGTCAAGCGGTTTTCTATCTTCTGCGCCCGCAGATTCAATGAAGAGACGTCTGTTGGCGATTTTTCGACCGACCTTTGTCCTTGCCGCCTTCGGCCTGATGGCGTTCGGAGCTTATGCGGACACCCCTTCCACTCCTCCCATAAAGCACCACAGGAAAAAGAAAGCCGTCGCGGCGAAGACTTCGACGGCCGCGAAACCGCACGCTGTTTCCGCTTCCGCCGCGGGTACGACGATGGTGGTGAAAACTTCGGTTACCAGCACCGCCACGAAGACGACGACGAAGAAAAAAGTCTGGGTACAAACCTGGGACGAGCCTACCTATAAAGATTCCACCGCCCAGGATAAGGTAGACGGCGAGGATCTGGTGGTCCGCAAGGCGGCGGTCGATGCGCTCGGGCCGTATAACGGTTCGGTAGTCGTGGTAGATCCGACCACTGGCCGGATACTCACCATGGTCAATCAGCCGCTGACGCTCGGCGACGGTTTTCAGCCATGTTCGACCATTAAAGTTGCAGTATCGCTGGCCGGCCTTCGCGAGAACGTCGTCGAGCGCACCAGCCCGGTTCGCTTCTACAGCAAGCGCTCCATGGATTTGACCGATGCGCTGGCGTACTCGAATAATTACTACTTCGCCAGTCTGGGGATCAAACTCGGCTATGAACGGGTGAATTACTACGCCCATTTGTTCGGCTATGGCGAGAAAGCGGGTTTGAATATCGAGGGTGAGCACGCGGGGTTCTTCCCGCCGGCTCCTCCGAAGGATGGCGGCATGGGGATGCTGACCAGCTTCGGCGAAGAGATTCACCAGACTCCGCTCGAGCTGGCCGGCCTGATCAGCGCGGTTGCCAACGGCGGCACGCTCTACTGGCTGCAATATCCACGCTCGCAGGAAGAAGTGAATAACTTCCAGCCTCAGGTGAAACGCCACCTCGATATCTCCAATCTGATCGACATCATCAAACCGGGCATGCGTGGAGCGGTGGATTTCGGTACGGCGCGCCGGGCCAAGCAGGAGGATGAAATCCTGGGCAAAACCGGGACCTGCAGCGAAGGCCGGACTCACCTTGGCTGGTTTGGATCCTTCAATGAAGGCACCGATCGCAAGCTGGTCGTGGTGGTTATGCTGACCGGCGGACGGCCTTCGATCGGCGCCACGGCATCAGGGGTTGCCGGCGATGTCTATCGCGCACTGGCTTCGCAGAACTTCTTCCGGAAGACCGTGCCTCTGACGCCCGCATCGTTGATGACGCCGCAGATCTGCTGCACACGGTAAACCGCCAGAAAAAGCCTAAAGATACGTGGCAGGTAGATAGCAAAGCGGGCGCGTCATACTCACGACTTAACAGCCGTGGTCATAACACGCCCGTTTTGCTGGATTGAACTTAAGCGGTCGCGGCCCGCACCCTGCGCACAGGCGCCTTGGCTGCCGGAACCGTCGCTTTCACCGGAAAGTGCTCGCGAAGCCAGTTATAAATACCTTCTTTCTGACTCGCATTGACGACTCTTTGCCAGCGGATGTCGCCAGTCCGTTCGTCGTATTCCGCAACGACATACGAATTACCGGTCAGGACAGACACTACTGAATCCGGCCTGACTCTGCCGCAATAGTATGAATCGTTGATTACCTGGCGATCTAGCATATTCCAATTGTAACAGATGTTATAATTCGCCGCTACCAATCTTAGTAG
The DNA here is from genome assembly GCA_963788485.1 of Terriglobia bacterium. Lineage (GTDB taxonomy): Bacteria > Acidobacteriota > Terriglobia > Bryobacterales > Bryobacteraceae > BOG-234. The sequence goes on along the minus strand of CAWBIS010000095.1, from coordinate 8,846 downwards.
CTGCACCAGGTTATTGAAAAAACGCTCTTAGAAACCTCCCCTTAACTCCGCGATTTGCCCTGGTCGACGGGGAGCCGGTATTGCGACTTTTGCCTTCTCCGGCAAAGGCAGTGATCGTCGATTGCCGATCATAACTCCTGTTATAGGCTGACGGAAAAATTCATCATGCAGCGCATGAGCGGCGGCGGCCACCGCGTTCTCCGCCAGCACAAAGGCGAATCGGGAATCCGTGCAGCAGGTAAGGGTCGAAACAGCCCCGGCTTCGCCAAGCCGCTTCGATGCGCGTGCGAGATTGGCGGCATTGCGGGATGCATTATTTCCTACGAGCGAAATCAGGGCACGGTCCGATTCGATCTCCATCTCAGCAACGGCGCCGAGTTCCTGCAAAAACCCGTCTGTCAGATCCGCGTCATCCAGCGCCAGCGAGAATCGCCGGGCCGATGGTGAAATCAAATCGAAAGAAACGCCGGCGCGCTCGAAAACCTCCCAGACCGCGCGTCCGAACTCCGACGTCACCGGAGTCCCCGGCGCGCGCAGGTGCAGCAATGAAAGACCCTGCCTGCAGGCGATCGACATGACCACGCCGTCGCAGGGACTTTCCGCCACGATCCGAGTGCCGGGTGCGCTCGCATTACGCGAATTGCGAATGACGATCGGAATGCTGTGCCAGACCGCCGGCGCGACCGTCGCGGGATGCAGAACTTTGGCTCCCGACTTCGCGAGTTGTTCGGCCTCAACGTAAGAAACAGACCGCAGGCAATGCGCGTCCGGGACCAGCCGGGGATCGCACGTCAGCATGCCATCGACATCCGTCCAGATCTGGATCTCCTCAACGTTCAGGGCAGCGCCTGCGATTGCAGCCGTGTAATCGGACCCTCCGCGGCCCAGTGTGGTGGTGACGCCATCTTCGGTCGCACCGATAAATCCGCCCATTACGGCGACCCGGTCTTGCGGAACCTCCCTGCGCAGGCGCGCATTGGTTTCAACCTCAAGTGGCAGCGCCTGCCCGTGCCGATTGTTGGTAACGACGACGCGGCGCGCGTCGAGATGGATGGCGTCAATACCGGCGTGCCGGAACGCGCCCGTCACGATCAGGCTGGAGAGGCGCTCACCGAAACTCAGCACCGCGTCCGAAAACGCCGCGGACAGTGAACCGGCGGTGGTGACGCGGTTCAGCACCTCCTCCAATTCCTCGAAGTGCAAAGTAATTTCCCGATCCAGCGCGAAGAACTGCGCCGGGCTCACCAGCCGCGAAGCCTCTCTGGAATGGAACTTCCGCAGGCCGGCCAGTTCGCGCCACGCGGCTTTCCGGTTGCCGGCCGCACAGAGCCGGGCGATCGCAAGGAGCCGATCGGTCGTTTTCCCCATGGCGGAGACGACGACCACAGGATGCCGATCGCACCTCCGAACGATCGACGTCACTCGCTGGATGGCTGCGGCGGATTCAACAGAGGATCCGCCAAACTTCATAACTACCATTGATTTTGGGTCCTCACCCGATTGCAGAGTAAACGAAGGGGAGTTAGGAAGTCGTAAGACAGGCGTAAGACTTGTCTAGCAGCCCGTGGTGGAACTCCCGTGGGCCGCGTTGCGAGCGCCGCCCGGTCGCCAGCGCGAAGCAACGACGCAGGCAATGCGGGACATTGGACAGGAGTTGCGACAAAGCCGGAGCCGGGCGCCGCCGCAACCCTTTGGGCGGGCAGGATTTGGCCCGATAGCTTCGTTGCTCGTCGTCGTACGCTCTCTTCTTCGAGCTGACCGGCGTCGACTTCCTCCTCGCGTCTCGCTCTCAGACCAAATCGTGCCCGCGCGGCCTCGCGCGAGTTCCACCACGGGCTGCCAGCAGGCCCGGTGGCCGGCTATTCGGTCTTTTCTTCCGGTGTCGCGAACCGGTAGCCGACCCAGGGCTCGGTGAGCAGGTACTTCGGATGCGCAGGAACCGCTTCAATTTTTTTGCGCAACTGATTGACGACAACACGCAGGTACTCAACCTCGTCGCCATAATCCGGCCCCCATACAGTTTGCAGGAGCTTGCGATGCGGGATCGGCCGATTCGGGTGATCGACCAGATACTTCAACAGATCAAACTCCTTGGGCGTCAGCCGCACGCTGTGTCCGTTGCGCGTCACGCGCCTCGCGTCGAAATCGATCTCGATCTCGTCGTTTTTGAAAACGTGCGGACCGGCGTCCCCCGCGGACGGAATGCGCCGCATCGCCGCGCGAATGCGCGCCAGCAACTCCTGGATGCCGAACGGCTTCGTGACATAGTCGTCGGCGCCGGCATCGAGAGCGTCCACTTTGTCCCGCTCGGTATTGCGAACGGAAAGCACGATGATCGGAAGTTCAGAGTTCTCGCGGATGGCCCGGCAGGTTTCGATGCCGCCGATGCCGGGCATGTTGAGGTCGAGCAGGATCAGATCAGCGGGATCGCGCCGCAGCACCTCCAGCGCTTCCTCTCCGGTTTTTGCCTCCATGACGGAGTAACCGAGATCGGTCAGAGTAGCCTTCATGGCGCGCCGCAACTGCGGTTCGTCGTCGACGACAAGTATGGTCGCTGTGTTCATCCAATTCGCAATCTGTCTCGCCGTTGGAGCGCACTAGCGGAGGCAAATAATCAATCGGCCGCAGATTGACAATCTGCCTGCAGTGCTCGATGACTCACGCGGTCAACGGGAGCGTTATGAGGATCGCCGCTCCGCCCCCCTGGCGGTTCTGCGCGCGAATCTTTCCCCCATGTGCTTCGATGATACCTTTCGCGATCGCGAGCCCCATGCCGGTCCCCTCGGTTTTGCCTCTGATCCGGCGCCCCCTGTAGAACTTCTCGAAGACGCGTTCAAGCTCGTCCGCGCCAATTCCCGGTCCGCGGTCCATTACAGAGATGACCGCCTGGCCATCTTCGATGCGGCCTTCGATTTGAATGGGCGAATCGGGCGGCGAGTACTTGTATGCGTTTTCCAACACCTGCATCAGGGCGCGCCGAATCAGGCCGGAGTCCACGTCCAGCGCGAGATCGGCAGGGATATCGATGGAGTAGCGCGCCTGGTTTTCGTCCCGCGTCTCCGCCACGGCGGCGCGGGCCAGGTCGGCTAATCCAGTCGTCTCACGGTGCAGGCGCAACTCCTGGGATTCGATGCGGGCCAGTTCGATGGCTTCGGTAATGGATCGCTGCAGCTGCTCCGAGGCCTGATCGATTATGGCCAGAAGCTCCTGGCGCACGTCTTCGGTGCGTGGAGGTATCGTAATCAGCCTGGTCACGCAGGTCCGGATCGCCGTGAGCGGCGTCTTCAGATCGTGCGCCAGGCCGTCGAGCAGCGACGATTTGAATTCCTCATTGCGCCTCGCCACTTCGGCCGCGGCAGCGCGGTCGAGCGCCCGCACCCGCTCGTAATTGATGGCCAGCAGGCTGGCGATCGAATCCCGCGTATTGGAACTGAGGCGTGCGCCCTCGAGCGCCAGGCTGCCCACAACGTGAGTCCCGAGACGGACCGGAACCACGCTCGAATTGCCATCCCCGATGGCTTCGCCCGTTTCAGCCACGCGAACCATGTCGGCCATGGTGATGCCGGAATCCTGGATCGAACCATATACCTGATTCGCCGCCACGTCGAAGAACGCGATGTGGCTCAGATGCAGAATCCGGGCTGTTTTCGCGACCGACACACGCACGGCATCTCGTGCTTCATCCATCAGCATGGAGCGGCTGAGTTCGTAGAGACTGCTGATCTCGTTCCGCCCGGCCACCGCCTCCTCGGTGCGCCGCTTGGCCTGGGACGAGAGCTGGCTGACGGTCACGGCGGTGACAAGGAAGGCAAACAGCGCGACCCAGTTTTCCGGGTCGGCGATGGTGAAAGTGCCGATCGGCGGAAGAAAGAAGAAATTGAATCCAAGGACTGAAATAACCGAAGTGAAGATGGCTTCGGACAGCCCCCAGGTTGTCGCGGCGGCGAGAACCAGCAACAACATCATCAGCGCGACCGTGGTGGCGTTCACCGGCAGAATCCAGTGGCAGACGGCGATCAGCGCACAGACCGCTACCGCACACACGCTAAAGCGCCGCAGCGCCCCGCCGGCATTCACCATGGTTATTACTAGATAGCATGGACTGCGGCCGGTCTTACAATGGAAAGAGGAGGGTTGTTTGCATTCGCACACGCACGGAAATACTTCCGGCCGTGTCCTCGCCTGGTCCCTGGCCGCCACCAGCGCCTTTGTACTCATTGAACTGTATTCGGGAATTCGCGCGCAGAGTCTCGCCCTGATCTCCGACGCGGGTCATAACGCGACCGATGCGCTCGCGCTGCTGCTGGCGTGGTTCGCCGTTTTTCTGCAGGGCAAGCCGGCCGACGAATCCCGCACATTCGGCTATCACCGCGCCGGCGTACTGGCCGCTTTCGTGAACGCCCTTGTTCTTATCGTTCTTTCCGCGTGGATTCTCTACGAGAGCTGGCGGCGCCTTTTCTCACCCGCGGCCGTGAATGAAACCGTGATGCTCGTGGTCGCCGCCGGCGGATTGGCTCTGAATGGCGGCATCATGTGGGGCTTGCACCGATCGGGCAGCAACGACATTAACGTGCGCGGCGCTTTTCTGCATATGCTGGGCGACCTGCTGGGCGCTGCCGCAATCGTTTTGGGAGCAGTCGCAATTCGCGTGACCGGCTGGATGCAGATCGATCCGATCCTGTCAATCCTGATTTCGCTGCTGATCGTCTGGACAGCATGGGGTATCACGCGGGAATCGCTGAATATCCTGCTCGAAGGGCTGCCGAAGGGACTCGAGTTGAAACAGGTGGTCGCCGCCGTATGTGAGATCGAGGGTGTGATGGATGTGCACGACCTGCATATCTGGAGCCTGGGCTCGAATTCACACGCGTTGAGCTGCCACGTACTCATCGCGGATATGCCGCCTTCGAAAAGCGACCGCATCCTGCACCAGGTCAAGCATGTTCTGAGCGACCGCTTTCATGTGCACCATACGACCGTGCAGTTCGAGCATATGAGCTGCGCAATCTCGGACACCGGATGCGTAATCCCGGTGGATCACGGTCACGTTCACCACCACGCGCATTAGCGACAGCCGACCGGCACAGTCAAAAGGCGGGTGGGATCTGCGACAGCCGCCCGAAGTAGAGGAATGTCTCGTATTCGAAGACTACCCGTGCGCTCTCGGAGTAGCGATCAAATATAACGCGCAGTTCCCGCAGCATAGCCGGGAACTCCGGATCGGACGCCTGAGGGGCGTAGGATGACGAGAGTAGCCGGCCCCGGAGTCCTTCGAAATCGAAATCCTGCCCGAACGCGAATTCGCGGCATGCCACCGGTTGAGGAGCAAAGAACTTGCGCACGTCCATGGCTGCGTTACGTTTGGCGCGAATGCCCGCGTAGTCCCGTCCGTAGCGGACCAGGATCTGCTCGTATGCGGCAAGAAAAGCCGAAGCGCGATGCTGTTCATTCCAGACCATCACGCACCAGCCTCCAGGCCTGAGGATGCGCAGGAACTCGGCGTGCGCTCGCTCCGCCTCGAACCAATGGAATGCCTGACCGGCCGTGACGAAATCGACGGAGCCGGGCGCAAGGCCGGTGGCTTCGGCGTGTCCGTCGATTGCCTCGAACCGAGCGCCCATAGCGGCGAGCTCGCGAATGCCTGCCTCCCGCATCGCGGCGTTGGGCTCGACCCCGATGACGCGGTTGCCGTTCTCAAGAAAGATTCTGGCGAGATTCCCGGGACCGCAACCGATGTCGGCGATTACCGAAGCGGGCGACAGGCCACATTCGAGGGCCAGGGCAGCGACGATCTCGCGAGGGTAGCCGGGCCGGTAACGAATATAGTCGTCAACGCGGTCGGTAAATCTGAGTCTGGGATCCATCCGATCCGGCACGGTGTGCCTCGGGTTTACGGCGTCCAGCGTTTGATGAAGTTCGTGTCGAAATGGCCCGCCACGAAATCGGGCTCGTTCAGTATCCGCTTGTGCAGAGGGATCGAGGTATGAATGCCTTCCACCACGAAAAGATCGAGCGCCCGCTTCATGCGCTGGATCGCTTCGGCGCGGTCGCGTCCGTGAGCAATCAATTTCGCCACCAACGAATCGTAATACGGCGGAATCACGCCATCCTGATATGCGTGCGTGTCGACGCGAATACCGATGCCTCCGGGCAAATTCAATCCGGTAATCCGTCCGGGCGAAGGGGCGAAAGTTTCGGGGTTCTCGGCGTTGATCCGACACTCGATGGCATGTCCACGGAAGCCGACCGGTCCGCCGAGGATGTCCGGCAACTTCTCCCCGGCCGCAATGCGGATCTGTGCTTTCACCAGATCGATACCCGTTACCGCTTCCGTAACCGGGTGCTCCACTTGAATGCGCGCATTCACCTCGATGAAATAAAGGTCGCCCTTTTCGTCCATCAGGAACTCGACGGTGCCCGCGTTGGTGTAGCCGATCGCGCGGATGGCCTCCCGCAGCTTGGACATCACGCGCTCGCGCACCTCAGGCCGGAGCGCGGGCGACGGCGACTCTTCCAGCAGCTTCTGATGCCGGCGCTGAATGCTGCAATCGCGTTCGCCGAGGATCTCGACGTGGCCGTGCTCGTCGGCGAGAATCTGAAATTCGATATGCCGGGGCGCACCGATGTACTTCTCCAGATAGACGTCGGCACTCGAGAAAGCGGCGCCGGCTTCCTGCTGCGCCTGAGCCAGCAGCCCCGGCAACTCAGCCGCTTGATGCACGACGCGCATGCCGCGCCCGCCGCCGCCGGCCGAAGCCTTCAGGATGACCGGATAGCCGATTTTTTCGGCGGTATCGAGCGCCTCTTCCGCGCTCGAGAGCGCCGCGGCGGAACCAGGCAGAATGGGGACGCCGTGTTCCTGCATGATGGCGCGCGCGCGTTCCTTGATGCCCATCGCGGCGATCACTTCGGGAGTCGGCCCGATGAATTTAATTCCCGAAACATGGCAGACTTCGGCGAACCCGGAGTTTTCGCTCAGGAAGCCGTAGCCCGGATGAATCGCGTCCGCGTGAGAAATCTCGGCCGCGCTGATGATCGAAGGAATATCGAGGTAGCTGCGCGCGCTTTTCGCCGGGCCGATGCAGATGGCCTGATTGGCGAAACGGACGGGGAGACTGTCGCGATCGGCCTCGGAATAGACGGCCACCGTGGGGATGTCGAGATCCTTGCAGGCGCAGATGACGCGCAGAGCGATCTCACCGCGGTTGGCGATCAGGATCTTCTTAAACGGGCCGGATGCCAAAGAGGGCTTCTCCGTATTCGACGGCATGGCCGTTCTGCACCAGTTTGCTCTCGATCACGCCCGAGATCTCGGCTTCGATTTCGTTCATGAGCTTCATCGATTCGATGATGCAGAGCACCTTGCCGGGCGTAACGTGCTCGCCAATGCGCACGAAAGGAGGGCTGTCCGGCGAGGCCGATTCATAGAACGTGCCGACGATCGGGCTCTTTACATACGTGAGCTTCGGTTCGGATTTCGCAGAGGGCTCCGGCTTTGCGGGCGCTGTGCCCGGAGGCGGAGGTACACCCGGAGCGACTAATGTGAATTCACGGGTTCCGACTTCTTCGGCCTTGAGAATTCGCCGGATGCGGACGCGGTTTTCGCCACGCTGCACCTCGAGTTCGGCGACGCCGGTGTCGGTAACCAGCTGGATCAATTCCCGAATCTCTTCATTCGTCATGTAATTGACCAGGGTAGCACGTGGCTTATAGAAATCCGGCGATCAAACAGGGGCCTCAGGGCGCCTCGAAAGCCAAAAGGACGTTGCCCGGAATGCCGTTCTTCACTCCAACATATCCCGAGCCGGTGAACAGCATGCCTCCGGCAACTGTCGGGCCCGCCGCACCCATCGAACCGCCTTTGGCCACAAGCCCATTTACGGTCTCATAGTCGTGCACCGTGTCGTACTCCCAGACGACGTGTCCATCAGCGGTCGAGAGGGCGCGCAGAACGCCGTCCCATCCGCCGGAAAAAACCACGCCGGGGATTGCGGTTAACGGACCATCCTCGCCGGAGTGGCGGGCCATCGCGGGCGCGGGCGCCAGGGGGTTAAACCACTTCCGTTCGCCCTCCCGAATCTGCACCGCGGCAATCCCGCCCGTGCCCAGCCCGAAGTACGCGTTTTGATTGTCCGCCGCGCCACCCCAGATGATTTTGCCGCCGAACTCGGTGGTATTGCTGGTGAGCGCGGTCTTCCAGACGACGGCGCCTTTCCGGTCGGGATCGTGCGCCCACACGTTGCCACTTTTCTGACCGGCGATCAAAATGCGGCTTCCATTCGGCAGGGTCTTCAGAATCGGCGGCGAGGCGAAGTCATGATCGGGTCCGAGCTTCTCAGGGCAGTTGCCGGTGGGCGAATTGGCATTGCAGCCCGCCAGCCAGGTATCGTTCTCCGTATCCTGCATAACCCACTGAATCGCGCCGGAATCCAGATCCATCGCCATGATCGAATCGGTGGTTTTAGCCGCGGGCTCGGTATAAGCGTCGCCGGTGCCGACGTACAGCACGTGCAATTTGGGATCGATGGTGGGCGACATCCAGACTCCCGCGCCGGCCGGACCGAAGTGCTGAACGCCGGAGGCAGTTTTGGTCGTTGGCTTCGGCGTTTCCGGGATCGTGTATGTCTTCCAGATCCGGCGGCCGGTGGCGGCATCAAGCGCCGCCACGCTGCCGCGAAATGTGCAACACGGATAGCGGGGATTGCCGCCCGCGCCTTCCTCGCCCGACGCGACCGGCACGTAGAGACGCCCTTCGTAAAGCTTCGGGGCGCCCGTGATGCGGGCCGAGGAATCATCTTCCACGCGCACCTTCCAGACCAGTTCGCCGGTTGCCGCGTTCACGGCGT
>CAWBIS010000094.1:0-4044 GCA_963788485.1 Terriglobia bacterium | reverse complement strand
TGCCTCCGGCCGGCGGCGGCACTCAGCATGAGTCTCGATTACAGCAAATTGGACGGCCTCATACCGGCAGTGATTCAGGACGCCGCGTCGCACCGCGTTCTCATGGTCGGCTTCATGAACGACGAAGCCTTTCGCAAAACCTGCGACACCGGCTTTGTCACCTTCTACAGCCGCTCGCGCAATAAGTTGTGGATGAAGGGCGAAAGCTCCGGGCACCGCCTCGTCGTCAAGGAAATCTCCATCGATTGCGACGACGATTCGCTGCTGATCCAGGTCGAATCGCTCGGCCCCGGCGTCTGTCACAACGGCTACGAGAGCTGCTTCTATCGCAAGCTCGAAGGCGACCAGTGGATCGAAAGCGAGCGGCCTACTTACGATCCCGCGGCCATTTACGGGAGCAAGCCGTGAAGCTGAATCTCGGCATCCCCAAGGGCAGTCTCGAAAACGCCACCGTCGATCTCTTCCGGCGCGCGGGCTTCAACATCACCACCAGCTCGCGCTCTTACTTTCCCGCGATTGACGATCCCGAAATGGAGTGCATGCTCATTCGCGCCCAGGAAATGGCGCGCTATGTCGAGGACGGTATTCTCGATGCGGGTCTCACCGGTCTCGATTGGGTCGAAGAGGTGGGCGCCAACGTGGTGGCCGTCGCCGATCTCGTTTATGCCAAGCAGAGTTTCGGCAAAGTGCGCTGGGTACTGGCCGTGCCCGAGTCGAGCCCGTTTCAAAGTGTGAAGGATCTGGAAGGCAAAATCATTGCCACCGAACTGGTGGCCACCACAAAGCGCTATCTGGAGCGCAACGGCGTCACCGCGAAGGTCGAGTTCAGCTGGGGCGCAACGGAAGTCAAACCTCCCGTGCTGGCCGACGCCATTGTCGAGGTTACGGAGACCGGTTCCTCTTTGCGTGCGAACAAGCTGCGGATTGTCGAAACGATACTGGAATCGAACACGCAACTAATCGCCAACCGGGGTTCGTGGGAAGACACCTGGAAGCGGGGAAAACTCCAGGATCTCAAACTCCTGCTCGATGGCGCGATCAACGCGCTCGGCAAGGTCGGCCTCATGTTGAACGTGCATCGCGACAACCTCGCTACGGTGCTTGATGTCCTGCCCGCGTTGAAGCGCCCGACGGTTTCGCATCTCAGCGACGGCGAGTGGCTTGCCGTCAATACAATTCTGGATGAATCGACGGTGCGCCTGATCATCCCGCGCCTGAAACAGGCTGGCGGCGAAGGTATCGTCGAGTACCCGCTGAATAAGATCGTGATGTAGGCGGGGGGCAAATGATCCGGATTCTCGAATCGAAAGACATGGGCCGCGTCCTGGCCCGGCGCGCGGCCCGCCTGAACGAAGCCGAAGACATCGTACGCCCGATCCTCGAGACAGTTCGCGCCCGTGGCGACAAGGGCCTGCTCGAACTGGCACGCAAATTCGATCGACTGGAGCGCAAATCGGTTCGCGTGCCAGCTCAGGAGCTGGCTGATGCAGCCCAGCGTCTGAAGCCCGAATTTCGCTCTGCGGTGGAAGTCGCCGCGAAGAACGTGCGGCGCTTTGCCGAAAAACAGTTGCCGCGGGATTTCACCTCGACTTTTGCCCCCGGGCTTCGCCTCGGCCAGATTGTTCGGCCGCTCGACACCGTCGGGGCTTACATTCCCGCCGGCCGCTACCCGCTGCCGTCCACGCTCATCATGACGGCGATACCCGCGCAGGTCGCGGGTGTCAAGAACATCTGCGTCGCGTGCCCCAGGCCGGTTGATGAGGTCTACGGGACCGCCCACCTGCTCGGCATCGATAAGGTCTTCCAAATGGGCGGCGCGCAGGCGATCGCGGCGTTCGCCTGGGGGACGAAAACGGTTCCCCGCGCCGACCGCATCGTCGGTCCGGGCAATATCTATGTTGCCGCGGCGAAGAAGTTGCTTGCGGGCGAAGTCGGCATCGATTTCGTCGCCGGTCCCACCGAGATCCTGATTATCGCGGCGGCGGGTAATCCGAAATTCCTTGCGGCCGATATGCTCGCGCAGGCCGAACACGATACCGATGCGAGTTCAATTCTGCTGACCACATCGAAGCGCCTCGCGGCGCAGGTGGCGAAGGAAGTGGAACGGCAACTGGCGACGCTTTCGACCGCCGCCGTCGCGCGCAAAGCCATCGATAAAAACAGCGCCGTCGTGATCGTCAAATCCCTGGACGAAGCGGCGGAAGTTTCGAACGCATTCGCGCCCGAGCATCTGAGCATTCATCACGAGGAGCTGCTTCCGAAAATCCGCCACGCCGGCAGTATCTTCGTCGGACCCTTCAGCCCTGAAGCCGCGGGGGATTACGCAGCAGGCCCCAATCACGTCCTCCCCACCAGCGGTGTCGCCCGGCTGCGCGGCGGCCTTTCCGCGGCCGACTACGTCAAGGTGATCTCGATCCAGCAACTCGATGCGCGCGCCCTGGCGAAACTGGCTCCCGCGATCACGACTCTGGCCCGGGCCGAGGGCCTCGAAGCCCACGCCCGCTCCGTTGAGGTTCGCCTTGGGAATTAGGCCGCGCAAAGCAGTGCTCGACATGGCGCCTTACTCGCCGCCGAGCAGCGGGCGGGCCGGCAAGCTCCGACTCGATTTCAACGAAAATACGGTGGGCTGCTCGCCGCGCGTGATCGAGTTCCTTCGCACCCGGCTCTGTGAACAGCAACTGAGCATCTATCCGGAATATACCCGTGTTAAACCCGCCCTCGCCGCGTTCTTCAAGGTTTCACCGGACGAGTTACTACTGACAAACGGCACCGACGAAGCGATACAGGTGTTGGTCAACACTTACATCGACGATCATGACGAAGTGATCATACTGCGCCCTTCTTACGCGATGTATCGTTTCTACTCGCAGGTCGCCGGCGCCCATATCAAAGAGGTCGATTACCGCCTGCGCACGCTGGCGTTCCCTCTGGAGGAACTGATCGCCTCGATCACGCAGGGTACGCGCGCCATCCTGATATCGAATCCGAACAACCCCACCGGCACCGCCATCGACGTCGCCGGCATCCGGCAGATTCTGAAGCGCGCGCCCCAGGCCGCCATTCTCATCGACGAGGCCTACTACGAATTCTGCGGCACGACCGTGTTGCCGCTGATTCGCGAATACCCGAATCTGTTCGTCAGCCGCACGTTCTCCAAGGTCTACGGCATGGCCGCGATGCGCATCGGCTGCCTTTTCTCGCAGGCGGCTAATCTCGAATACCTGCACAAATCCCAATCGCCCTACAGTGTGAACATGCTGGCGGCGCTGGCTGCCGAGGCCGCGATTCAGGACACTGAATTCGTCGCCAACTACGTCGCAGAGGCCCTCGCCGCGAGGGAATTGCTCCGCGCCGGCCTCGAGAAACTCGGCATCGATCAGGCGCCCAGCTCCGCCAATTTCATCCTCGGCTACTTTGGAGATCGCGCCGTCGAAGTGCGCGATGCCTTGCGCGACAAAGCCATCCTCGTGCGCGATCGCAGTTACGAAATTCCCGGTGGCGTACGCATCACCGCCGGCACGCGCGAGCAGGCCCGGCGTGTCCTCGAAGAACTGGAGAAAATCTGGTGAAGGATCTTCTCATCTTCGATATGGATGGCGTACTGGTCGATGTCACCGAGTCCTATCGCGCGACCATTCAAGCGACGGTGAAACACTTCACCGGCCGCGAACCATCCCGCGAGGAAATTCAGGACTGGAAGAATCGCGGCGGCTGGAATGACGACTGGCAGTTGTCCACGCGTCTGATCCATGAACGCGGCGGGAGCACTCCGTACGACGAAGTGGTCGATTATTTCCAGAAACTGTTCCACGGCGACGGAACCAACGGCATGATCCTGCGCGAGCAGTGGGTGGCCACTGACGGCCTCTTCGATCGGCTCGCGGAGAGCCATCATCTGGCCGTTTTCACAGGTCGCCTGCGCTGGGAGGCGAACGTGACGCTCGACCGCTTCCTGCCCGGCCGCTTCACACCGGTAGTGGGCGCCGACGATGTGGCGCGCACGAAGCCCGACCCCGAAGGTCTGCACAAGATCAGTGCGTCGCT
>CAWBIS010000093.1:0-7858 GCA_963788485.1 Terriglobia bacterium | reverse complement strand
GCGTGGGTGTTCGGCAACGACGAAGATCATGCCTACGGCTTGTTTCTGCTGGACGCGAAGAGCCAGAGGGCGGTGATCGGCGAACTGGCGCAAATCTCCGATCCGTTTCTGCGCGCGCTCTTGTGGGGCGCATTGTGGGACAGCGTGCGCGATCTGCGCATGGCTCCGGCGGACTACATGGAACTCGGACTGCGGCTTCTCCCAACTGAGAAGGATCCCGAACTGGCCGTCTCGATTCTGGGACGAATGCGAACCGCGTTCACTGATTACCTGCAGGAACCGAAGCGAGCCGCGCTCGCCGAGCCATTCGAGAATCTGCTCATTCGCGAAATCGCAAACGCGCCCACGGCCGATCTGCGAATCACTTTTTTCCGCGGGCTCATCGGCACCGCCGCGACGCCCCATGCACGCGACGTCCTTCAGGATTTCCTGGCCGGACGCGCCACCATTCCGGGCGTTCCGCTGAAGCAGCGCGATCGCTGGAATATTGTGGCAGCTCTCGTCGCTGCCGGAGATCCTTCGGGGCCCGAGCTGCTGGCCGCGGAAAGCAGGCGCGATACTTCGGGCGACGGACGCAAGTACGCCTATGTTTCAGGCGCGGGCTTCGCAAAGGCTGAAACGAAGAAGAAGTATTTCGCGGATTATCTGGCGAGTTCCGGCGTCGAAGAAGACTGGGTCACGGCAAGCCTGCCGTTTTTCAATTACTGGAGCCAGGCAGATCTGACTGCGGAGTATCTGGAGCCCGCACTCGCAGCTCTGCCGCAGTTGAAGCGCGAACGTAAGATCTTCTTCGTGGTGAACTGGCTCGACGATTTTGTGGGTAACCAGCATTCAGCAGCGGCGCTCGAAACCGTCGATCGTTTTCTGGCCGGGAACCACGCGGATCCGGATCTGCGCCTGAAGATCCTGGAGGTGCGGGACGAACTGGCGCGCACTGTCCGAATCCGCGCCGGTCATCCGTAGCGATCGGCGCGAATGCTTCTGACCGACGCAGGCGCCGGTCCGTGGGTAATGCGAATCTCTTCCTCCCGTATTCTCGACGAGCCTGTGACCGGTTCCATGATTTTCGGATGGTTCGGTGTTGTACTCTCATTGTCTGGATAAAAGGTACATGCGTTCGTTGCAAGGCCGCTGCAGAACTTGGCCAAATTCAGTTCACCAGTCGGAGTGAAGCATGGGCCCAACCAGGACTGGACGAGTCCGGTGGATGCCGAAGCGAAGATCATGATCGGGAAAGCCCTCGCTAAACTGCTCGGCATGCTACCGCCATGGGGCAGGGTGACTTTCTGGGTCATCGCAACCCCTCTTATAGTCCTCGGGTGCATCCAGGCGCTCCGCCGTGACAGCCCTGGCGTATTTCTTCTTAAGTTGATATTCAGTCCGTAAAAACCGACACAGCATTTGTGTCTATGTTTTCGAGCAACTTATTTCCCTGACTGGCACCCCTCGCCGTTTATTGCGTCTTCTCGTCTACCTTCGCCGCACCCTTTTCCGTCCCTGAAGCGACGGCGTGGGTCCCCTTCTTCACCCCGTTCTTGGTTTTCCGCGCTGCGGTTTTGGTGCCTTTGGCCGTCGCGTGAGCCGTGTTCTTTGCGGCCTCTTTCGTGTCGTGACCGGCATCCTTGAGATCCTGACCCACAGTTTGTGCGGAAAGCCCGGCGGCCAGACCCAGGCCAAAGACGAAAATTGATATTTTAAGAAGCGATTTCATGCCCGTCTGCCATGCATGCGGGGGGCCACAACGAATCGGGAAATACCGGCGGCCAGCCGCCGGTATTTCGATCCCCGACGTCACTACCGCGGAGTTCCCGTAGTCCCGGAAGTGCCAGGCGTGGTGCTGCCGTTTCCACCCAGCGATCCATTACCAGGATTGGTGATGGGAGTCTTTACGCCCGGATTGCTCGGCGCGCTTTTGCCATACCTGCGTCTGCGCGTCGTGGCGTTGTGGTTAGTCGTGCCGTTGATGCGCGGCGAAGTGCTGCGCGAACCCGGTGTCGTTCTCGAGGTTCCAGGCGTCGAGGTTCCAGGCGTCGAGGTTCCAGGGGACGAGGTTCCAGGGGACGAAGTTCCGGGCCTCGAAGTGCCAGGAGTCGAAATTCCCGGAGTCGCGGTGCCTCCAGCGCCCGTTCCCGCACCTCCCGCCCCGCCGGCCCCTCCTGCCCCACCGGCGCCTCCGCCGGCCTGCGCCCAGGTCACCGGCAACGTAGCCATACCGAATGCAAGTATCATTGCGAACCGCTTCATAATAGTTACCTCACTGCTCGAAGAAGCAGTTCGCAGCCCAGCGTTTAGCGCGTTCCGTTCCACTCCACGATGAACTCAGCCGGGTTGGGGCGCTCCGTTACAGGCGGGTTTTCTTCCGGCGTACCGACATGGATGAATCCGATCAGTTCATCCGTTTCCTCCAATCCGAACTCCCGCCGGAACAACGGGTCGTAGCAGTTGGCGCCGGTTACCCAGCGGGCGCCGAATCCAAGCGCGTGTACCGCGTTCAGAATGTTCATGGCGGCGGCCGCGGCGGAAAGCGTCTGTTCGATCGCCGGAATCTTATGGCCGGGAACGATCTTTGCCACTACCGCGACGGTCAGCGGCGCGCGCAATGGCTTCTCGCGTTCCTTTTCAATCTGGGCTTGGGTGGCGTTCGGTTCGCGGCGTTTAACGGCCTCGGCGAAGAGCCGGCTCAATCGCTCGCGAGCCTCGCCGCGAACCACGAAGAAGCGCCAGGGCCGGAGCTTCCCGTGATCCGGCGCGCGCACGGCGGATTCGAAGATGAATCGCAGGTCTCGATCCGAAGGTCCGGGTTCGCCCAACGTTTTCACGGAGGCGCGGGATAGAAGAGTTTCGATCACCTGCCTATTTTAAAGGCCATAAGGGAACCGCCCCGCGCAACCCGTCTTGCGCGTCTCTCTTTCCGAGCGGTGTTAGCATCGAAGGCATGACGATCGGCAGCATCGGCAAAGCTCTGGCCAATCAGGCTATCGAGACCACGAAAAACAGCGTGATGGATGCGGTTCGTCCGGCCGGTCCGCCCAAAACTGCGAAGCCCGCGGAGAATCCGCCGGCGCCGCACCCGGCCACTGCGGCCGACACCGGCGCTGTCATTCTTGGCCAGATCCACGCCATGCAGCGGCCGCTTCGCGACGACCAGGAACTGGCCGTGATCTTTCGCGCCGGCAACGAAATGCTGCGCGTGACCGAGATCTTCGTACCCAACGCGCAGGTGCTCGTGTTCGCCGGCGTGGACGCCGAAGGCCGCGTCACACGCGTGATCTCGCCCGTGGACGTGGCGCAGGTGGTGTGCAAGGTAATGCCGGTGGCCCCGGGCGCGCAGCCCGTGCGGGTCAATGTGCTGACGCCGAAACCTCAGCCGAGACCGGCTGCGTAAACTTTTCCCGCACCATCGGACTGGCCACGATCACGAGCATCGCGCAAAGATAGAGTCCGCCGCCGATCAGCATCGTCTGCGCGAGCCCGAGATAAAGCGCCAGGACCAGCGCCGCCACGGACCCGAGGACGCTCGCCGCCGCGTTGAGCGACCATGCCCAGCGCACCGACGGCGCGTGCCGCATTTCGAGCAGCCGCAACCCGGTCGGAAACGGCATGCCCATAACGAAGCCGAGGGGCGCGATCAGCAGCACGGTTGCGATCGCCTTCACCGCCAGCGGCAATCCCACACCCGCGGTGAGCACGGTCTGGACCGTTGCGGAAACCGCTGCCACCAAGCCCGCCGCGATGGCGAGTGCCGCGACCAACCGGTCATTCCGGTCGCCCAGCACCCGGCGGCTCAGAAAGCTGCCGAGGCCGCTCGAAACCAGCATGGAAAAGATGACGACCGTCAGCGCGTAGGTCGGGTGTCCGAGAAACAGCACGAACTTCTGAATCAGTGCGACCTCGATCAGAATGTAACCCGCGCCGATGGCCACAAAGTAGAAAAGGAACGAACGCACCGAGCGTTCGTGCGGCAGCCTGGCGCCGAGCACGATGGGCGGCAGCAGAAGAATCACCAGCACCGCGAAGACGCTGACGATCAGCGCGGAAAACAGCTTCGAAAGCGCCACGTTCACCTTGGCGTCCGCCGCGCCGCGGCTTTCGAGCAGATACGCCGGAATATCGCGAGGCTGCACGGTATAGAAAAAGAACGGGCGGTTGTCGCTCACGGGCGTGATATCGAATTGGTAGTTGCGTTCCCACGCGTGCGGATCCTTCGCCAGCAGCAATTGACCGAAAGGATTGTCGGGACCATCGCCCGGCACGTACAAGGCGCTCATATTCGCCTGGCGAAAGGCTTCGCGCGCATTGGCGATATCGCCGTCGGACAGCGGCTTGCGCGAGATGATCACGGTATCCTGCGCGCCCCAGCCGCTCAGATCTTTCTTGGTGCCGAGGCGTCCGGCAAGAATATGCCGTGCGGGATCGTGTTCGCCCAGTGCGTTCAGCGCCTCGATTGCCAGCGACAGCAGGCGCAGCGATTCGCGCGGTGGGTCGAAGCCCCAGCGGGTAAACGTCAGCAAGCCATCGTCGCTGAGGTGGGAAAGATAATCGCGAAAGGCTTCCGTGGTGTACAGGTTGTTCTCGGAAAGCGCGAACGCGCCCGCGGCCGTGGACGCCCAGGTATCCACCAGCGTGGCCTGAATCACCTGATATTTCTCAGGACTGCGGCGCACGAAGCTGCGGCCGTCTTCGATGTGGAGATGCACGTCGGGACGCAGGTAGAGGCCGTGGCTCAGTTGCGGCCGCTGCGTCATGATGTCCCGGGCGATGATCGGATTGATCTCGACGGCGGTCACATCATGGCTGCCTGAAGCCAGCGCGCGCGATACATCCCAACCGCCCCCCGGGCCGATTACCAGAGTCTTTGCGCCCGGCCGCAGATTATACGGAATGCTGGGACCCTCGTGCAGGAGATTGGCGAGGTCGGTGGGTGAGAGATGGTTGAAATCGAAGTTGGCGATGCCGGTGGAGGCGTCGGCATCGATATAAATCATCTCGCCGCCATACTCGTCTTTCGCCATCCCGATACGCGAAATGCTGTTCCATTTCGTGAACTGCTCGTCGTGGAGTTTTTGTCCCTTGGCGTAGCGGATTTCGAGGAAGTGATAGCTGGTGTTCCCGATCACCATCAGCGCAAACGCGAGGCCGGCGAATACGCTCACGATGCGCCCCGATCGCACTCCCGCAAGGCTGAACCAAACCGCCGCGGCGGATGCGAACAGAACCGACACGGCTATCAGCGTGTTGGGGCCGCCAAACGTATTCAGCAGAAGAACCAGTGCCAGACAGCCCCCCGCGGCGCCGAGCAGATCGAAGAAGTAGAGCCGTTCCACGCGGTCGATGGCGGCGGAGATCACCAGAGACACAATGACGCCCGCTCCGAGAAACGGCAGCGCGGTGGCGAAATAGATCACGCCGAGTTCGAAAGTGCCGATATCGGCGCCGCGCGTCAGGACAAAAAGCATCGCGGCCAAAACGAGGATGGAATTGAGCAGACTGACCTGGCCGAGTCTGCTGAACAACGACGAACCCGGGCGGCCGCCGATCACGTACGAGAGCACGCCCCCGGCGCCAAGCCCGAAGAGGGCGATGGAGATCGCCAGAAATGCGAAGTGATAGTAAAAGACGACCGAGAAGATCCTTGTCAGCGAAAGTTCAAGGAGAAGAGTCGCGAGTGTCGTCAGGGCCAGAGCGGTGTATAGCAAAGGCCAGCTGGTGGGCCGGGAGCCGGAGCCTGTGAACAATCGTTTATTTTAACAGGGTTGCGCCGATTACCCTCTCAAATTGTGGAGGGCTCGAGGTGGGTAAGGTCGTCCACCAGAAGATCGGGCGCGCTTGCTTCGAGTTCATCCGGCGGAGTGATGCCCGTGCGCACGGCGATGGCGCGAATGTGGTTTTCGCGCGCCGCTGCGACGTCCTGCACCGCGTCTCCGATGAGTGAAATCCTCGATCTGCCGTCGATGAGACGCGCGGCCAGCGCCTGTTTGATGGCCAGCCCGGCAAGAGCGCCGCGCGTGGGCGCCATCTCGCCGAACGCGCCGAAGCGGAAGTAGTGGCGCAGTCCCGCGCGTTCCAGTTTGCGCCACCCGATGCGGGTCAGGTTGCCGGTGACCAGCGCGAGGACCACGCCGCGCTGTTGCAGCCGATCGAGCAGGGGCTGCACGCCGGGACACGTCTTGTCGCGGAGATCCGGCACGCTGCGCTCATAGATCTCCTGGGCGGCCTCGATGATTGCCGGCATGGCGGTTACAATGCGGGTCTCATCGACCTCGGCCACGCGCATCATCCAGGCCAGGATATCGGGATCGAGCATGCCGTGCACGGGGATGCCTTCAGTCGTGGTTTCGACGCCGGTGACTTCACGGATGGCGTCCACCAGAGCCTGGCGGTGGTGAGGGCCGGCCCGGCGGACCAGCGTGCCGTCGATGTCGAAGAGGACGAGATCGGACAGGATTCGATTGTAGCGGCAGGGACCGCGGCCCTACAGGCTGCCGAAG
This sequence comes from Terriglobia bacterium, assembly GCA_963788485.1. Lineage (GTDB taxonomy): Bacteria > Acidobacteriota > Terriglobia > Bryobacterales > Bryobacteraceae > BOG-234. The sequence goes on along the minus strand of CAWBIS010000093.1, from coordinate 1,370 downwards.
TAAAGTTCCGCGGCGCGATCGATATCCATAACGCTGAGGGCGGGCTGTCGCTCCTCGAATACGGCGATCGATTCGATGATGCGGAACACGTCCCGCGGATAGCACGGCCGCAAGTCCCCGCCGCGCTCTTTGCAAAGTTCGCGCAAATGCTCGGCAGCGTCGGGGTCGGCAGCCCAGCCGGTCGATTCCAGACGGCGGCGCACGATTTCGTCGAATGCCCCGTCCGGTATCGCGTCCACCAGGATCTTGTTTGGAATACGCCGCAGGAAGGCTTCGTCCGCCAGTTCGGCCGGATTCAGGTTGGTCGAGAAAACGACGAAAACCTCGAACGGAATGGCGAATTTCATTCCGTTGCTCATCGCGAGGTAATCGATGCGCCGGTCGAGAGGCACGATCCAGCGATTGAGCAGATCGCGCGGCGAAATCAGCTGGCGGCCGAAATCGTCGATGACGAAGACGCCGTTGTTTGCCTTCATGTGCATGGGTGCGACGTAACTGCCGGTCTCGGGATCGCGCTGCAGTTCCAGCATTGCCGGCACCAGTTCGCCGCCCACGATGATGCTGGGACGCGAGCAGAAAACCCAGCGCGGATCGGAATCCGGCGGGGCCGCGTCGGAGCGGTGGTGTACCGAAGGGTCGTAAAACACCACGATGCTTCCATCCACTTCGATCGCGTGAGGTACGGCCACGCAGTCTGTAGAGATGCGGAACAGGCGCTCGGCCAGCGAACTCTTGCCGGTGCCGCTGGGCCCGAACAGAAACATGGAACTCTGGGAGACCAGCGCCGGGCCGAGCTGGTTCAGCAATTCGCTTCCGAGGGTGAGGTCGCGATAGGCTTCGCAGAGGGTCCGGCGATTTACCTTGAAACGCGCTACCTGGGACCGCACCGCTCTGTCGTAGTGATTGATCGATACCGGCACCGGACCAACGTAGCGGGAGACGTGCATTCGTTCCTGAGCCGCATTTTTCCCGGCCTGGGATAAACAGAAAGAATAATCGTCGCCCACCATTCCTTTCACTTCGATCAATTGCAGGGATTTCATCCGGTGAAAGAGAGGGTGAACGAGGTCGATGGAGAGCCTGAGGGTACCCGCGATACCCCGCATTGTGGCGTTGCCCGCCTGGAATACATGCTTCAGGAAAAGGTCGTACACCAGCGCGTCGGGGATGCCCAAATCCTGTAATGTTGCGGGTGACTCAAACACTATTTGATCTCTGAATTTATTGTTTATTTGGCCGGGTTTTTAAGCAATACTGCCTTGGAGCAGTAGACCGATGCCAGTAGGACCTGGCCGTCTCGGCCGCAAACCGGCGGGAGACTAAAATGGGTCCTGTGGCTTTGGAGAAATTCCGCATCGGGCTGATCCAGA
>CAWBIS010000092.1:0-5942 GCA_963788485.1 Terriglobia bacterium | reverse complement strand
GTTACCGGTTTCGAAACGTACGGTCCCGAAGGGACAGTCAATCCAGTGATGATTCCTCGCGCAATTCTTCTCGTCGTGACCCTGTCCGGTCTTGCCGCAGCGCAGCAATCTCAACCGGCCGATGCGCCGCCTGAGACCCCCGCGCCTGTAACCGCAAGCCCCGGAAGCATTGGACCCCGTTCACCGGCCTGGAAGGGACTCACGGTCAAGGAGAAACTTCAGTACGACTGGCGGCACTTGTTCGATGTCGAAAATATCGTGTTCGCGGGCGTTGGCGCCTCTTTCGATCAGTTGCGCGACCGGCCCGGCGAGTGGGGCGAGGGCTGGGGTCCTTTCGCGGACCGTTATGCTTCGCACATCGGCTACTACATAACCCAGCGCAGCATCATGTTCCCGGTGCAGGCCATCGATCACGAAGACACGCGCTATTTTCCATCCACCCGAACGAGCATCCAGGGCCGCATCGGGGACGCCTTTCTCCACACTATCTGGCGGCATAACGATTCCGGTGGAATGATGCCCGCCTACAGCGAATTTCTGGGCGACTATGGAGCGGCGGCCGTGTCGCGCATGTGGTGGCCCGACCGCTACCATACCGGGTCGGCCATATTCTATGCCGGGTCCGACACCATCCTCGTCGACGCGGGCATCAACGTATTCCACGAATTCAAGCCCGACATCAAACGCTGGCTGCACCTGGCCCACTGAGCAGGCGGGGCGGGTTGTTAACCTGCGCGGTATCGACAACACGGCGGCTACGCAGGTACACCAGAACGTGCATCGGTCCGCCGAGGGTCGACCAATCCATTCGGGACCGCTTCCCAATTACTATAGGGCATGCTGCCGCAAATTGAGTTGAGCCCTGTCGGGATCGTCCACAGCCAGGTAGTAGAGCCCCAGGACAGAATCTGGGGTGGCGTTCAGTGCCGGATCGATCTGGATCCTTCCCGGTTTTCCCCGGACTGCCTCGATGGACTGACCGATTTTTCGCACGTCGAGGTCGTTTTCTTTTTCCATCGTGTGCCGGAATCGGAAATGTCGACGGGATCGCGTCATCCGCGCGATCGGCCCGACTTGCCCAGGGTCGGCATCTTCGCCCAACGGGGAAGGAATCGGCCGAACCGGATCGGCGTGACGATTTGCCGGGTACTGTCCGTCGGAACGTTGTCTCTGGAAGTTGAAGGGCTCGATGCGATCGACGGTACGCCCGTATTGGATATCAAGCCGTATGTTCGCGAGTTTGCCGCGCGAGGCGACATCCGCCAACCCGAGTGGGTCGACGAACTGATGCGCGGCTACTGGGAAAACACCTACTTCGGGTGATCCCATAGTGGAGGAGATCGTCGCCTCGCAGCAGAGTAGAATATCTTTTGTCATCCTGATTCGAGGCATACGCTGTGAAACCATACCGATCGGCCACGGCATCCCTCCTGGGGGCTCTCGTGATATTGGCTGGGCATCCCTTGAGGGCCGCAGTTCTCGACAAGACCACCAGAATCGCGGGCGTCACCGTTCACTATAAAGTCGTGCTCCCGAAGAACTACGATCCAGGCAAAACCTATCCTGGGGTGCTCGGGTTTGGCGGTGGTCCCCAGACTATGAACGTTGTCGATAGCGTCATAGCCCGGAACTTCCGCGACGAGGCGGAGAGGCGCGGCTATATCGTCGTGGTCCCCGCCGCGCCCGACGATCAGTTGTTTTTCGAGGGCGGTGAGCGCATCTTCCCCGAGTTCCTGAAACAGATTCTGATCGATTACAAAATCGAAGGCAACAAGTTCCATGTCGCCGGGCCCTCCAACGGTGGCATCGCCTCGTTCCACGTGGCGTCGCTGAATCCCGGCTACTTCCTGTCGATCACCGCGTTTCCGGGTTATCTTTGGGAGGAAACGCCGGCGCACATGGAGGCCATTTCAAAAATGTGCATCAACATGTTCGTCGGGGAACTTGACCCCATGGGCTGGCAGGATCTCATGAAAAAACAGGCGGCGGAATTTCGCGCGCGAGGTATGACCGCGCAGTATACCGTCGAAAAGGGACAGCCCCACCGTTTGGAGACCCTCGCAGGCCCGAACGCGGGACGGCTGTTCGATCTCTTCGAACAGGCCCGGCACGGGTGCGGCAAATAAGCCTCCGCTGCGTGGCCGGCGAAAGACTGCGCATCCAACCTGGCTTTATCGAAGTGCTCGGGTCGCAGGCCTGGTGCAGGAGCTCGCCTCTCACTGGCTCGTCGGAGCGGGCTTGTCGGAACGGCGCGGCTGCGGGCGTCTAACGGGTCGCCGCCGGGAACGAAAGGTTCCTGGCGAAGAACGGCAGCACTACTTTCTCCATACGGTCCACGATGTGATTCGTATGATCCCCGTCGTAGACCTCGAAAGCGGTTTGAATTCCGTAGGCGTCGAGGACGCGGTTCAGCTCGCGATTGCTGGCGGCGAGGCCGTCTTTATCCCCTACGTCAATACCGATGCGCAACGTCTTCAAACTGGTCGCGTATTGATCGATCATCGCCAGAGGCGCATTGGCCACCCATTTCGCCACCACCGCGGGTTGAATCCGGCCGCCCCTCGCCGGCAGATCGAAATAAAACGGCGGATTCTGCGGATTCGGCGACCAGGCCGCGGCTTCGGCCAGCAGCGTGGCCAGTCCCCGTTCGGCTCCCCTGGCGTCCGCGGGACTCCCAAGCGCCTCGGCTTTGGCGGAGTTCTGAGGATTGGGATTCAGGTTCGCCGTGAGGCAGCAGGCACTCAGAATGTAAATGCTCGAAAACACCTGGGAATATTTCGCCGCGATCCGAAATGTTCCATATCCGCCCATCGAATGGCCGGCAAGGCCGCGGCTGGCGCGCTCCGGGATGGTTCGATAATGGCTGTCCGTGTATGCCACCAGGTCTTTGGCGATGAAGCTTTCCCAATCGCCCGTTGTGATTGAGTTGGAGAACATGCTGCCCTGGTACACCGTGTACGCATTGGGCATTACCAGGATGAATTCCCGCGTGCCGCCGCCGGTAAATGCGCGGTCGGCCGCCGCGGTCATCGTGTTCCCGTTGGCGAAGGATCCTCGCGACTCCGGCCCGAACCAACCGATATCCGAGTTGGTATAACCGTGCAGCAGATAGACCACCGGGTATCGCCGGCCAGGTTGCGTTTGATAGCTCGGCGGCAGATAGACCGATACATCGCGATCCGCCGGTTCTCCCGACAAATTCCCCTCGAGCGATTTGCCGTGGACCTTGATGCGTGCGTACGTTCCCTGAACCGGCGCGCCGGATTGCGCCGACCCCAACCGGGCAAGTGCGACGAGAATCAGCGTGAGCAGAGTGTAGCGCGTCATTTTTTCACCCGGGGATTGATTCTATACCCGAATGGATTCGCGCTCGGCGCTTTACCGAATTCTGCGCGCGGCCCTCAGCTCCAGCCGGTGCTGTCTCAGTGAAATTCGCCGTTCGTTGCGCTGCGCCCACCAGATCAACAAGCGCTCGTACAGGTCAGCCCACGGGGAACTCGCCGTTCGGTGCCTCATATGGAAAGCCTACAGCGTATCGACGGGGATTGACCAGCCATCCAGTGCCCGATTAGTACTGGAACGGCCACCGCGTTCTGCGTGCGCTTCCGGCTGTTATGGCCAAAGGTAGACTTGTTCTCGGGCACGCACCAACGCATATGTCGAAGGCCGTAGGAAACCATCTCACCGTCGCTTCGTTCACGCCGGCCGAGCAACGAACCAATGCACGCTATGCGGTTCTCGCCGGATTTCTCGGCTGGACCTTCGATGCGTTCGACTTTTTTGTACTCGTGTTCACGGTGTCGGCAATCTCGAAGGATTTCGGCCGATCGATACCCGCGATCGCACTGACCCTCACCGCGAGCCTTGCCACGCGGCCCGTGGGTGCGTTCATCTTCGGCCTGCTGGCGGATCGTCAGGGCCGGCGCGTGGCTCTGATGACGAACATCCTTTTCTTCTCGGCGATGGAGGTCGGTTCCGGACTGGCACGCGGCTATACAGTTTTCTTCGTACTGCGACTGCTCTACGGTATAGGCATGGGCGGGAACTGGGGGGTGGGAGCGTCGCTCGCTATGGAGTCCGTGCCTTCAAAGTGGCGCGGGTTCGTGTCGGGACTGTTTCATCAGGGCTACTCGGTCGGCAATCTGATCGCCGCTCTCGCCTACTTCACGATTTTTCCATACTGGGGCTGGCGTCCCATGTTCTTCGTGGGAGCCATCCCGGCGGTTCTGACGCTATTCCTTTGCCTGAAGATCAAGGAGCCCGAAGCGTGGCACGAGGCGCGTACGGATTGGGCTACCTATCGCCGCGCGATCTTCGGCAACTCGCGCTTGTTCCTGTATCTGGTTCTCCTGATGGCGATGATGAATTTCATTTCCCACGGCACGCAGGATTTGTATCCGACTTTTCTCCAGCGCGAGCGCCACTTCACCGTGAACGCCACGGCGCTCGCTACGGCCATTTCCATGGTTGGCGCCATCGCCGGCTCACTCCTGTTCGGGTATTTCTCCGATCGGCGCGGCCGGCGGGTTTCCATGGTGACGGCGGTCCTGGTGGCTCTCGCAGTGATTCCTCTGTGGATTCTGGCGCCGAACAAACCAATCATTTTCGTCGGAGCCTTCCTGATGCAAATGATGGTGCAGGGAGCGTGGGGTGTGATTCCGGCGCAACTCAACGAGTTGTCGCCGCCGCAGTTGCGCGGATTTTTCCCGGGCTTCGCCTACCAGATCGGCGTGCTGATCGCGTCGAGCATCGCTTACATCGAGGCGGTCCTGGCGGAACACTTCAGCTACGCCACGTCCATGGGTGCGCTTGCCGCCGTCGTGCTTCTGATCGGCGCCGCCGTGATTTGGGCTGGTCCCGAAGCCAAAGGTGTTTCGTTCCTGAATCGGCAATCAGGCTCCAACCCGGGAAACGGAATATCCGGTTAACCAGGTATAAATGCTGAAAGAACTGGATTGGCCGTCGTTAACTATACCTGATGCGGTTTCCGCAGTTACACTGTCCTTGTAATGAGACGGCTGAAGAGTTTTATAAAGGACGAGCAAGGTCAGGACCTTGTCGAATATACTTTGCTGATGGCTTTTATCGCCCTCGCATCGGCTGCGATCTTTGTCAACGCGGGCAAGAGCGTAAAAGGCGTCTGGGATATCGCGAGCAATCAGTTGAGCAACGCTGCAGTTGCTGCCAGCTGAGAATCAGAAAGCCAGCTTGAGCGCAAACTGCACCAGCCGCGGGTTATTCACCGTATAGTTAACCACGGCGAATGTCGACGGCGAGGCCAGGTCGGCGCCGTATCCGTTAAGACCGGGTGCGCCGAACTGCGGATGGTTGAACAGGTTGAAAATTTCGGTGCGGAAATCGAGTCGCATGCCCTCGCGCGGCACGAAGTGTTTGATGATGGAGAAGTCCGTGTTCACGAAATCCGGACCCGAGAGTGGCGTCCGGTTGGCGTTCCCCAGTTCCCCGGGCGCGGGCTGCGCGAAACATGCGGGATTGAACCACTCGGAAAGAGTAGGATTGCTCAGCACGGGATTGCAGATCTGATTCGGCCGGATCAGGCTTTGCGCGTTCGTGTTCAGGAAGCCCGCCCCGGACGTGTTGTTGCTGTCGACGACAAAGACCGGAAACCCGGTCGTGGCCTTCTCGATAACGGTCAACTCCCAGCCGCCGGCGATCGCGTTAGTGGCGCCATTCCAGTTGCTCCCCCATTTTTTGCCTTTTCCGAACGGCAGTTGATAAATAATGCTGGCCGTAAAATCCTGGTTCAGGTTGATCTGGGAAAGCCCCCAGTCCAGATTCTGATAATTCGGAACGGGAAAGTAGGTGGCGCCGATCACGCTCCCCAGCCCGTCGCTGAAGCCGTTATCATACGCGCGCGCATAAGTGTATGCGACCAGCGCGTAGATCCCGTAGCGCACGCTCTTCGTCTCGGCAGACGATGC
>CAWBIS010000091.1:0-23013 GCA_963788485.1 Terriglobia bacterium | reverse complement strand
CAATCGCCGACCCGGAGGCGCTACTCTTGTTGCCTCGACTACTGTCGCCGACTTCCGCATCGTCCGGCTGCGGAGTGGGGCGCGGATCTCCTCAAGTTCCTCGCAGCGGCCGGCGAGAACAAACTGGCGGCCACGGTACTTCTGCCGCGCGATGAAGTGATCGTGCGTGCCGTCGCGTTGCCCGGCGTAGCCGACAAGGATGCGGCGGCCGCAATTGATCTGCAGATCGACAGCCTTCATCCCTGGGGCTACGCGGAAGTGGTCTGGGGATGGTCGCGCGCGGCGGCTGACTATTTCATTATTGGTTTAGTGCGGAAAGAACTGCTCGATGCCTATGAGACGCTTTTCGCCGAAGCGGGCATTTTGATCGCAGCGGTCACCTTCTCCACCGCCGTTGTCCATGCCGCGCTGCGCTTCTGGAACAGTGGGCCTGCGTCCGTTCTCTGCTTCCGTCTCGAGGGTGATCTGAGCGGGCGAACGGAGATCTATGGCGAGAGCCACGCGCGCGCTGTTTTTTCGGCCGAATTCCCGACCGCGCCGGAGCGAGCGCTTGCCCTCGCTCGCGCCGAGTTGCGCCTGTCGCAGGATTATCCCGCTGCTCCGCTCAGCGAGGTGTTGCCCCGGTCCCTCGACGGGCGAACACCGCCGTCCGAAGTGGCGTATGCCGCGGCAATAGCCGGTTCCGCCACGCGGGCGGCCAGGTTTGCCAACCTGCTGCCGCCCGAACGCCGTTCATCGCACAATCGCCTGGAATACGCCATTCCCGGAATCCTCATTGTGTTGCTGGCGCTTTCTCTCCTTACCGTCTTCGTAATCTTGCCAAAGATCGATCAGAGGCGCTATCGCGCGGACCTGGATCGGACAGCTCGGCAACTCGAGCCCGCGGTCTTGCGCGCGCAGTCCCTCGAAAAGAGGATACAGGCGGATCGAGTGCGGATTGCCGCTCTGGATGACATCCGCCGCCGCCCGCAGGCGGACCTTGATGTCCTGAACGAGTTGACGCGGCTGCTGCCCCCGCCCATCTGGACGAGCGCCATCGAGATCTACCCGGATTCGGTGGTTGTTGCGGGAGAAGCCGATCAAGCGGCGCCGCTGCTCAAGGCGCTCGATTCATCACCGCTGTTCGAAAATTCCGAATTCACCTTGTCGGTGACCCGCAACGGACAGAGCGAACAATTCCGGATCAAGACCATGCGCCGCGGCCGGGCGGGAAGGACCACGCCATGACGCTTTCCGAACGAGACCGGCGCGCTTTGGTGCTCCTGGCTGCCGCGCTCGCCGTGATGGGAGGGATTTATTACTTCACGGGCAACAATTCCGGGGCAGCCGGCGTGGCCTCTCCGAATGCGAGCGCGGATAACCTCGCGCTGGCGCAGCAACGGCTGGTGCGCATGCGGCAAATTGCGTCCACCCTGCCCGCGCGCGAAACGGCGCTGAAGCAGGTCACGGCGGATCTTGCCGAACGCGAGCGGGGAGTCATCCAAGCCGATACCGCGGCGCAGGCTCAGGCAACGCTGCTCGAGATTGCGCGCCGTATTGGCAAAAACGATGAAATCGACGTGCGCGGCGGCGATTTCGGCGCGCCCAAAACCTTCGCGGACTACGGACTGGTTTACGCCACGGTCACTTTCGAGTGCCACATCGAACAGTTGGTTAATTTCCTGGCCGATCTGTCGCGCGAGCCCGAACTCGTCGTTCCCTCCGAGGAACGCCTGGCGGCTGGAAACGCGAAGGAAAAAACGATGAACGTGCGGATGGTTCTGGCGGGTGTGGTGCCGAAGAAGCTGGTACCGCAGAAGAAAGGGCTGGGGGCGTTTTGAGCACAGCACCGGAATCAGCGGGATGAAGTCGAGGCTGATTGCGTTAAACCTGCTGCTCGCGTTGGCGATTGGAGCGATCGTCTGGCAGGGGCGCGTCGAATTGCATCGGGCGCGTGCAAACCGCCGGCAAAATCTGAACGCCCAGGCGAAGCCGTTACCGGCCCTTCCTGCGCCGCCCGCCCCCAGACCCGACCCTGCGCAGCCGGCGAAGTATGCCGATGTGGCCACGAAAGATCTTTTTTCGAAAGACCGGAACCCGAACGTGATCATCGATCCGCCGAAAGTGGAGGCGGTGAAGCCGATGCCGCCGCTACCCGTCGTATATGGCGTGTTGGGGCTTCCCAGCGGAACCAAAGCCATTATGGCCGAAAAGAAAGGCGCCGATAGCAAGCCGGTCAAATCGGGCGACACCATCGGCGAATTCAAGATCGTTTCGCTGGATACAAAAACCGTTGTCTTCGATTGGGATGGCAAGCAGGTATCCCGCAGCGTTGACGATCTGATCGACCGGTCCGTTCCGGCGCCGGGCGCCGCACCCGCGGGCCCGGCGGCTCCGCCCGCCAGTGGGCCAGCAGCGGCTGCCGCGCCGTCGAATACCAAACCCGCGGCGGCCGCCGGCCCCGGAAAAGCGGATCCCGGAAAGGCGGACCGGCCTTGCGTTGCCGGCGATACATCACCGAACGGGGCAGTCGTCGACGGATTCAAACTAAGTTTCACGGACAGTCCATTCGGTCGCATCGGATGCCATTGGAGCCCGGTGCAGTAAACGGAGAGAAGAACAAATGAAGAGACTCATAATATCGGTCATCCTGTGCGCGATGGCAGCATCAGCGGCAGCCGCAGCTGACAAGAAGACCGACAAGGCCGCACCTGCCTCAACCGCAGTGACGATTCCGAAGGACGCCGTGAAGAACGCGGACGGAACCTACAGCTACACGGATAGAGAAGGAAAGAAGTGGCTCTACACAAAAACTCCTTTCGGCGTGATCAAGGCGGCAGCGAAAGACGCCGATAATCCGGCGCCCAGCGTAGTCAAGGTCATCGATAAAGGCGATACGGTGCGCTTCGAGCGCCCGAGTCCGTTCGGGACCATGAGCTGGGAAAAGAAGAAGTCCGAACTGACCGAAGAAGAGCAAAAGATGGTCGCTTCGCAGAATCAAAGCCAGACAGCCAAACCCGAAGCAAAATGAACAGACCTCTTTCCAGCATTGCCGGCCTGCCTTGCCTCCTGGCGCTGGCCGCGTTTCTCATGCAGGGCCAGCAGCCCCCCGCGCAGACTCAGCCCGCACAGCCGGCCGTGACGGTGCCCGGAGCTTTCAACTTCAGCAACGCCTCGCTCCTTGAGGTAATCAACATTCTCGCCGGCGAGTTGCACATCAACTACATCATCGATCCGAGCATCAAAGGCGGGACGGTCACCATGAATACTTATGGCCCGGTGCGCGATGTCGATATCCGGCCGCTGCTCGAAACCATCCTGCGCATGAACAATCTGGCGATGGTCGAGGTCGGCAATATCTATCGCATTATTCCGGCGGCGAATATTGCGCGGCAGCCGGTGACTCCGATCACGCAAACCGATCCGTCCAAAATACCCGACGACGAGCGGCTGGTGCTGAACCTTATTTTCCTGCGCTATGTTTCATCGTCGGAAATGAACAAGGTTCTGCAGCCGTACATTGGAGACGGCGCGCAGCTCAGCTCTTACGATCCGGCGAATCTGCTGATCATCCTCGACAACAGCCGCAACATGCGGCGCACGCTGGATCTGATTGCGCTGTTTGATAATGACGCGTTCGCGGGACAGCGCGTCCGTGCATACGAAGTGAAGAACGGACGTCCCACCGATATCTCGAAGGAGCTGGACGATATTTTCAAAGCCTATGCTTTATCCGGCGAGAAGGGCAACAGCGCGGTTCACTTCATTCCTGTGAATCGCATCAATACGATCATCGCCGTGGCGCCGAATCCCGGCGCTTTCGCACAGGTGGAGAGCTGGCTGCAAAAACTCGACATTCCGGCGAGAGTTACCGCGGGATCCATCGACAACTACGTATACAACATGAAGTACCAGAAAGCCGAGATCATCGGCTCCGTCCTGATCCAGCTCTATGGCGGATGCGGCTATGTAAGCAGCGGCATGTATGGAGCGGCGACCGGCAACTCCAGTTATCCGGCGACGGGTGCGGTGGGATCGCCGTATGGAGCAAGCGGCGGCTACGGCGGGGCGGGACTGGCTTCGCCGTACGGCGGAGCCAGCCCTTATGGCGGCACATCGCCTTATGGCGGGGGGGGCTACGGGGTTGGCGGCTATGGCAGCTCCGGCATGGGCGGGAGCGGCGGCGGCGTCCCCTGCCTCAGCACCATGGCATCGACGGGCGCCGCCGCAACGATGGCAACGCCGTTTTCGGCAGCGGGAACTTCCGCTCCGCCGGCTGCTGCCGCGGGCGCGGCTCCGGCGGCCGGGGCGACGGGTCCGGCCGCGACTGCGAGCGACCAGACAGGACAGTATCTGACGACGCCGGGCGCTCCCGCCAGCCCGTCCTTTGGCCCGCGCATCGTACCCAATCCGTTCAATAACACAATCCTGGTACAAGGCACGCCACAGCAATGGGAGCAGATCCAGCACCTCCTCGATAAGCTCGACGTTTCACCCCGCCAGGTGCTGATCGACGCCAAAATCTATGAAGTCGATCTGACCGGGCAGTTTGCATACGGAGTCGAATCGGCGCTGCAGCAGAATAACGGAGCCGTGCGCCAGTTGCTTGGAGCCGTTGACAGTGCGGGTAATGCCACCCTGACCGCGGGGTTTCTGGTGGGACAGAGCCGGCAACTTCTGGCCACGCTCACCGCGAATGAGAGCAACAGCAAGACCAAGCTGCTGTCGGCGCCCAGCGTGATCGCGACGGACAGCATCCCGGCATCCATCACCGTCGGCAGTTCCGTGCCGACCTTGTCTTCGGAGGCGGTCAGCCCCGGTCTGACGGTCGGCGGAACGTCTCAGTTCACCAACACCATTTCAAACACCAGCACCGGTATCGGATTGAACATTCTGGCCCGCGTAAACCCAAGCGGCGTTGTGACCATGGTCATCAATCAGAACGTCACGGCGCCGATTGCCAATCCGCTTTCGTCGTCCGGCGCGGCGGGATCGAACATCGATTCTCCTTCTTTCTCGCAGCGCAACGTGAGCACCCAGGTGACTGTCGAAGACGGCGACACGATCGCGATCGGCGGGATCATGATGGACAGCACGACCGAGTCGACCTCCGGCATCCCGTTTCTCGACCGCATTCCGATTCTGGGTGCGGCCTTCGGTCAGAAGACAAGAAGCACGCAGCGAACCGAGCTGATTATCTTTCTGACCCCGCGGGTCATCTACGACACCACGCAGATCACGGATGCCACGGAGGAATTGAAAAACGAAGTCAAAGACCTGCGAAAGATGATCAAGAACCAGTAAGTCACTTCGTCGCCGAATGTGGGGCAGGATAGCATCCTGCGCGCGATTGGGAATCGCGCTGCCGCTGTCAGTTGCAAGCATCCAGGCCGACTTCCGATGGGCCGCAGGTTTCCAACGCTATATGTAGCATTGGGTGTCAACCGGCCCTGCAAAAGAAACCGGCGGTAAAATAGGCGCGGGTGCAACAAGCGCCGAACCCGGCGTCCCCCGAGCGGTGGACGCTGGTTCGTAATGCCCGGCAGGTGCTGACATTGCGCGGGTCCGGTGGTCCTCGGCGCGGGGCCGCCATGGCCGAAATCGGTATCGTCCCTAATGGCGCCGTCCTGATCCGGAACGGCCTCGTCGAGCAGGTGGGTTCGGCTCGCCGCGTGGAAAACCTTGCTTGCGCGAAGCGCGCGCGAGAGATCGACGCCACCGGAAGGGTGGTGATGCCCGCGTTCGTCGATGCCGACATGACGCTGGTGGCGCCGCCGACAAACGACAGGTCCGGCATGGACGAATGCCGTGCCCTGCGTTTGATGTCGAAGCGAATTGTGTACGCCCGCGCGGCCGCCATGGGCGCCGAATGGGCACGCTACGGCTGTGCGACTGTGGCAGCCTCCACACCCTGCGCGGGGGATATGAAAAACATCGGCAAGGTGCTGCGAACCCATTGCGCCCTGCAGTCGAAACCGCTTCGCATCCGGTCCATTTTCTCGCCGGACTTGCGGGCCGAAGGACTTACCTCGCATTGGCTGCCGGCTGTCTTCGAGAAGAAGCTGGCCGCCGTTCTGGAACTTCGCGCGGGGGACTTTCCGTCGGCGCTGCTGCGAACCGCGGCGATCGCCGCGGCGGGTCTGGGATACGCTCTCCGGCTGCGTTCGGAACGCTCTCTCGATCCCGAAGATCTTCAACTGGCGCTCTCCGCCGGAGCCATTGCCATCGTGGGGCCGAACGACCCGCTGCCCGCCTTCAACCGCCCTTTGGCATCAAACGGTTGCGTGCGTGTGATCCCGGCCTCGGAAGGGTTCGACAATCCGGAACGTGCCGCCGTGGATATGCGGCACGCGATCGACGGGGGTGCCGCGATTGCCCTGTCATCGAGCTATCGGGGCAAGGCCACATCCTCCTTCAACATGCAGTTCCTGCTGTATCTGGCGGTCGACCGGCTGGGACTCAGTCCGGAAGAGGCCATTACCGCCACCACGTGGAATGCGGCCTGTGCGCTGCGACTGTCGCACGTCACCGGTTCGCTCGAACCGGGCAAGCCCGCCGATCTGCTCCTGATGGACGTGCCCGACTACCGCGAGCTGCCGCGCCGTCCCGGCCATCACGATGCCCGTATGGTGATGCGGGCGGGCAATATCATTTACGGAGGTGCTGCATTAATTCCGGATTAAACGGAGCAACCGGTCGCCGGGTTGTTCGTCTGTCAGTCCGTAAGATCACACTGGAGGTTGAAAAATCATGCAACGGATGATCTCAATATTCTGTCTGGCCGCGACTCTGGCGGCCCTGCCCGCTTTCGCGCAGCAGTACTCATACTATGACCGTCCTTATGGTGACCGCGATTACGCCCGCCAGGATCGGGCGCTCTTCGATAGAGCGCGCATCGATCTGGATCGCGCGGCCGCGTATCCTTATGCTTCGCGCGGCGATCGGAAACGTTTCGACGAGGCGCGGCGCGAGTTATTCGATTTTGAAAGCCGTTTCGATCAGGGGCGTTATGAAAAGAATCATTTAAATGCCGCCATCGACCGCATTCAGAAGGTGGTGGAATCGAATTCTCTCGATCCGCGCGACCGCGGGGCAATTGCCGAAGACCTGCGCCGCATGCGCGATTACCGGGAGTTCCGGAATCACCACGAGGAACGCGATTACTCCTACGGTTATCGGTGAGTGAAACCGGGGGGCACGTTGTATCTGTACCACCCCGGCAGGAGCATTCGTGTTACTTGAATATCTGGTGGTGATGGGCGGGAAACTTCTCAGGAAACCTCCGCGCGACGCCAAAGAGCAGCGTAAAGATCACGACCGGGAGCAGCGCCAGCCCGAGGCAGATCAGAACCCGCTTGAACAGAGGCGTATGCCGCCACTCCCATTCGATCAGTTCGGGGCGGTCTGCCACTTCCACGCTATCGAGATGTTCGAGGTCCCGCGCAAACTCGAGCGCGCTGGCGTAGCGGGTCGCAGGGTGGCGGCACAGGGCGCGGTAGATCACTTCCTGCAGTTGAGCCGAAATGGCGGGATCGAGTTCCCGCGGCGGTATGGGATTGCTCAAGAGTCGGTCGTTCATTACCGCGAACGGATTGTCACCCCGAAACGGCGTGGCTCCGGTGAGCATTTCGTAGAGCATCACACCGAGCGCGTAAATGTCGCTGCGCGCGTCGCCGGGCTCACCCGACACCTGTTCGGGAGAAATGTAATCCGGCGTCCCCATGATCTGGGAAAGGGAGCCGAAAGTCAGCTGGCGGGCGCCGCTGCGCGAGGCGATGCCGAAGTCGATGAGTTTGGTGCGGTCATCCTCGTCGACCATGATGTTCTCGGGTTTGAGATCGCGATGGACAACGCCATGGGAGTGGATGTAATCGAGCGCCTCGCAAATGCCCACCGTGATGCGTATGGCGCGATCGGCTGGGAGCTTGCCGTGCTGATCCACTAACTTGCGAAGCTCGCGCCCCTCCACCCATTCCATGACCATATAAAGATGGCTGCGGGACTCATCCGTCAGGACTCTCATCACTCCGGGATGGTCGAGATCGCTGCCGATGGCGGCTTCGCGCTCGAAACGGGCCAGGAAAACGGGATCGCTTTCCATTTCCGGATGCGGGACTTTGATCGCGACCGCATGCCCAGTGTCGAGATCGGTGGCTCGAAAAATCGAAGCCATTCCGCTGCGCGCGGCAAGAGATTCAATGAGATAGTGGTCGATCCGATCGCCCGACCGGAGAGCGGTCCTGCGCAACGCCGGGGCTGCTGTTTCCAGCAAAGCGGGAAGCATTCATCTTCCACGCTAAGGAGAGTGGCCTGAAAAAGGTATAAACAACGGATTAGAAGTTTATAAGAGCCTGTCCACTTCGGTAAACAGTTGCCCGACAAAAGAGTTGCCCGCGATTTTGAAATCGCTTCGCCGAACCAATACGCATGGTTGCGCATGGCTGGCCTCGACATCGTCATAAAGCCGGTGAAACTCTCCCGGTGACCACTGACCATTACTCCTCGAGCAATTGAATCAGCTTCGCCTTCACCGCTTCCGCGGTGATGGAGTCGGAGCAGATGACGAGAATCGTGTCATCGCCTGCGATCGTGCCCACAACTTCGGGCCATTCCTCATCGTCAAGCGCGACCGCTACGGAACTCGCATGGCCCGGGGCTGTTTTCAGCACCACCTGGTTCTGAGCGATGCGCACGTCCTGCAGAAATTCCGCGGCCAGCGTGGCGAATTGCAGGGTCTGTCCTTCGTTGCCAAGGTGGCGATAGCCGTCGGCAGTCTTCACCAGGCCCAGTTCGCGCACATCCCGCGACAAGGTCACCTGAGTGGTATCGATCCCGGTCTCTTTGAGGCCCTTCGCCAGTTCGTCCTGAGTAAAGATGCTACGGCTGCGGATCAATTTGAGAATCTGCCCCTGCCGGAAGCTCTTCGTCATGACAGATTCGCGAGCCGGATGCGCGCGGCGACGCACGCCGCCGCAACGGTTTCGGGGCCGGTACCGCCCACGATCTCCCGGGTCTTCATGCCTTCGCGGGGATCGAGCAGCCGCGCCACGTCCGGCGTAAATTCGGGCGCAAATTTCGCCAGCGATTCGGCGTCCCAGTCCGCCGGTTTCCTGCCCGCGCGAACGCTTTCCAGCACGAGCCGCCCCACAATCTGATGCGCCTGGTGAAAGGCCGTGCCGTTACGCGCCAACGCTTCGGCCAGATCCGTCGCCACGACCCAGCTCTCCTCCGCGGCTGCGGCCGGGACCCGCTCGCGCAAAACAACCGACTCAGCGACCACGCGAGCCATTTCCAGACATCCGTTCACCTGATCGCAGGCTTCGAAGAGCGGCTCTTTGTCTTCCTGCATGTCGCGGTTGTAGGTCAACGGCAGGCCCTTCATGGTAAAGAGCAGCGAGTTCAGTGCTCCCAGCACCCGCCCGGATTTGCCGCGAATCAGTTCGAGCGAATCGGGATTCTTCTTCTGCGGCATGAGGCTCGATCCGCTGGTCACGCCGTCGCCCAGTTCGATCCAGCCGAACTCTTCGGAAGAGTAAAGAATCCAGTCCTCGGCGAGACGGCTCAGGTGGATCATCGCGACCGACGCGGCATAGAGATAATCGAGCGCAAAATCGCGGTCGGCCGAAACATCCATGCTGTTCCGGGTGATGGCGTGGAAGCCGAGGTCTTGCGCGATGGCTTCGCGGTCGTGTGGAAAACCGCTGCCGGCGAGCGCGCCGGAGCCGAGCGGCATCTCGTCCACGCGGCGCCGCGCTTCCGCGAAGCGGTCGTGATCGCGGGCGAACATTTCGAAATACGCCAGCAGATAGTGCGGCCACAGGACCGGCTGCGCGCGCCGCAGATGCGTGTAGCCGGGGATAATCGCATTCGGATATTTTTCCGCCAGATCCAGACACGCGCCCATCAGTTGCCGCAACAATTCGCGGGCGTGGTCGCATTCCTCGCGCAGCCAGAGGCGGGTATCGAGCGAAACCTGCTCGTTGCGGCTGCGGCCGGTATGAATCTTATCGGCCAGAGCCCCGACCCGCTGCTTCAGTTTGCCGATGACGAACGAGTGCACATCTTCATCGCCGGCGCCTTCGAAGAACGCGGGCGATCGGGCGTCCTCCTTGATGGCGTCGAAGGCCGCGACGATTTGCCCGCATTCCGGCTCGGTGAGCACACCCGCCCGGGTGAGCGAACGTGCGAAGGCCTGAGAGCCCCGCACGTCCGCGTCAAGCAGACGCCGGTCGAAGTGAAGAGAGTTCGAGAAGCGCTCGAAGACCTCCGAGGGTCCCGTCTCAAAACGACCGCCCCAGAGCTTCATTTCGTCCCGGTATGTCTGGCGGCCAGGGCACGCACCTGGATCGGCAGGCCAATCAGGTTGATGAAGCCGCGCGCGTCCTTCTGATCGTAATCGGCGCCCATGGTGAAGCTGGCGATGGCGAGCGAATAGAGCGAATAGGGCGACTTGCGGCTCACCGGATCGAGATTGCCCTTGTACAGGCGCATCGTGACTTCACCGGTGGTCGACTGGCTGATCGACTCGAAGAAGGCGTCGAGCGCCTCCCGCAGCGGCGTGAACCAGAGGCCGTTGTAAACCAGATCGGCGTAGTCCAGCGCGAGTTTCTGCTTGTAATGAAGCATACTGCGATCGAGCGTCAGCGCTTCCAGTTCGCGGATCGCGGCCATCAGAATAGTACCGCCGGGGGTTTCATAACACCCGCGCGACTTCATACCCACGAAGCGATTCTCGACCAGATCGATGCGTCCCACCCCGTTTCTCGCGCCGATGGCGTTCAGGGTTTCGAGCAGCTCGACAGGCGGGAGCGCCTTGCCATTCACGGAAACCGGGATGCCTTTTTCGAATCCGACCGTCACCTCTTCGGGCGTGTCCGGCGCGTCTTTTGGGTTCTTTGTCAACATCCAGATGTGATCGGGCGCGGCATTGGCCGGATCCTCCAGTTCCCCGCCCTCATGCGAAATATGCCAGATATTGCGGTCCCGGCTGTAAATCTTGGTGGTCGTCTGCGAGATCGGCACTTTGTGCTTCGCCGCGTATTCGATGCAGTCTTCGCGGGAGACGAGGTCCCACTCGCGCCAGGGCGCAATCACCGGGAGTTCGGGCGCAAGCGCCTTATACGTCAGTTCAAATCGGACCTGGTCGTTACCCTTGCCGGTGCAGCCGTGCGCGAGGGCGTCGCAGCCGGTAGCGAGAGCGGCTTCGACCTGGCGTTTCGCCAGCAGCGGCCGCGCGATCGATGTGCCGAGCAGATATTTATGCTCATAGACGCCGCCGGACCGGACCAGCTTCCATAGGTAGTCTTTGACGAACTCCTCGCGCATGTCGGAGATCTCCACTTCGGAAGCTCCCGTCTTGCGCGCCTTCGCCTCAAGGCCGGTCAGCTCATCGCCGCCCTGACCGATATCGCCGCACACCGCGACGACCTCACAACTGTAGTTTTCCTTTAACCACGGAATGATGATGGATGTGTCCAGCCCGCCCGAATAGGCGAGTGCGACTTTTTTGGCATTCATGATTTCTTTCGATTGTCCTTAGAGCAGCATCAGCAGCAGCGCTTTCTGCGCGTGCAGCCGGTTTTCCGCCTGATCGAAGACGATTGACCGCGGGGACTCAATCAGACTGTCCGTCACTTCCTCGCCTCGCTTGGCCGGAAGACAATGCATGAAAACGGCATTTGGCGCGGCGTGGGTGAAAAGGCCCTCGTCCACCTGATAGTCCGAAAACGCTGTGCGGCGCTCGGCGGCCTCGTTTTCCGCTCCCATGCTCGCCCAGACGTCCGTGTAGATGGCATTCGCGCCTTGGGCGGCTTCGGCGGGGTCGTATGTGACCGTGATCCGCGCTCCGGAACTGGCGGCGAGTTCCCGCGCCTGGATGACGACCGCCGGATTCGCTTCGTACTTTTCGGGTGTAGCCATGGCAAAATCCATACCCAGCCGCGCGGAGTTCAACATAAGCGAGTTTGCCATATTGTTGCCGTCGCCGATGTAGGCCAGTTTGAGGCCCCGCGTGCGGCCAAAGTGCTCCCGGATCGTCTGCATGTCCGCCAACGCCTGGCACGGGTGATAGGTATCACTGAGGGCGTTAATCACCGGTACGCTCGACCAACGCGCCAGATCGTCCACCGTTTTCTGAACAAATGTGCGGGCCACAATGCCGCTCACCCACCGGTCGAGGTTGCGTGCCATGTCCTTCAGCGGCTCGCGCATGCCGATTCGGCCTTCGTTCAGGAGCGCAAATCCGCCCAGTTGCTGGATTGCCAGCTCGAACGTCATACGGGTGCGCAGCGAGGGCTTTTCGAAAAGCAGCGCGATCGATTTTCCCTCCAGCGCGGAGCGGTATAGTTCGGGTGCGCGCTTGACGTCGGATGCCAAGCCGAGCAGCGCAACGAGCTCCTCCCCGGTGAGATCGAGATCCTGCCGCAGATCCCCGCAGGCGATCTTCAAAAGAGCAGGGGCTACGGTCATGAATTTTTATGCACTCCGATGAATATTTAACCATCATAATCGCGGATCGTCAAGAGCAAAAGCTGCGTGGTGAGAGAAGATACAAAACCTTTATTCAAACAGTCCTTGCAATCTGTACTGAGCAACCCTAAGATGGTGAAGGAATTGTAAAATACAGCTCGACCTGCCTCGGAGGATCGATGAATAAGACAGCGCGGCTGAAAAGGTTGAGGAGGCGTTTGCTTGGAACCTTATGGGTTAGCCTTGCATTCTCCTCAGCGGCGCACGCGACGACAATAACGGAGAATCCAGAGCCGGGTGGTTTTGGGACCACACTGAGCATGGCGACCGTTCTTCCCGGTTTGGCGGACGGGTCGAACACCGTGATCGGAGAAACAAACTACAAGGCAATCGGGACCAGCTACCCCGAGGCTTATGTCGAATTCTCAGATTTGCTCCCCGGAAGCATATTCTCGTATACGCTTTCAGTCTTAAATACTGTTACGGGTACTTTCGAGGTACTCGATTCGTCGGGTAACGAGATTGGCAGCACTACCTCCCCATCGGGCTTCAGTATTTCCAGCCTCAACTCTACCCAAACGACTGTAACAACTGGCACAGCCACTGTTCCGACTGACGGGAACGTAATCGCCGCCATCCTGCAAACGGATACGGATCGAAAAACCATCACATTCAATCTGGCCGTGAATCTCACGTTGACGACGGTGCCCGAGCCTGGAACGTTCACCGAGTTCGGCCTCGGACTGGGTGTGGCGGCATTCCTGCTTCAGCGCAAGCTGACAAGCCGAAGGCCCACTACAGCCGTCGGCGTTTCCTGAACCAATCCTATTCAGCTGCGGCAGACGACGGCATAGAAACGCAGACGGCCTCGTACGCATGCCGGTTTTTGATAACCCCGACGGTTTCGAAAACCGACAACGATTGCTCGTACAGGTCCCGCGGTATTTCGATTCCCCCTTCCCAGGCGCCGATCTCCTTGTAGCGGGCGATCGCGGAGGCCAGCAAATCCCGGCTGATCCCGGGAAAGTATGACGCCTCCTTCGCCGCAATCTCTTCGGCGGGCGTCGCATTTACCCACGCCTTGGCATCCGCGAAAGCATTGGCGAACACCCGGCAGGTATCGCTGGCGATAAACTCCCGCGACGCACAAAGCGAACTGAAGGCGTTGGGCGGCATTGAAGCGCCGACCGATGCAACGCTCCACCCGACGCCCGCCTCTGCGAGCAACTGCGGCGCCGGGGCCTGCAAATGGATGTAGTCGCCGCGTCCTTCGCGAAAGGCCGCCACCATCTCTTCCGGCGAGCCGGCGTTGACAACCTCGATCTTCCCCCACTCGACACCGTTGTAACGGACTGCGTAGCGCAGCATGGCCAGCGGCTGCGAGCCGTGGTCGGCGATCAATGCTCGTCCCTCAAGGTCCTTCCACGTGAACGACGCGTTCCGATTGCGCCCGCTGAGAAAAAATCCATCGCGCCGGTTGATCAGCGCGAAATGCAAGGGAAATCCGGTTTGGCCATTGTCCATTTTCGCCCAGTTCGTGGAGGGCGCCGATTGCATGACATCGGTACGGCCTTCACGAATCATGCCTGCCGCCGTCTCGCCCGGAGGCAGCACACCGTACGTATATTCGACACCGTGTTTTTCCATGAATCCCGCGGCCATTGCGGAGATCAATGGACTATAGAACGCGGTGTGGCGGCTGGCGACTATACGGATTTTCATCGGGCGGGTTCACTGGCAATGATATTACGTCCGTCGTGGCGAAACTGGTCGTTTTTGTAACACTTTTCATCCCCATGGAGGCGAAATGGTTGCTAGCATCAGTCAGACGATGCTTGTCGCACATGAGCATGTGCAGGCTTTACGCAGCGAACTCGATCTGGCCCGAGGAGAATCGGACCGGCTTTTCGATCTGATTTCTCCCGTAGCGCTATATAACCGGCCTGTCGCGGAACGGCACCGGCTGATCTTCTATCTGGGTCATCTGGAATCCTTCGACTGGAATCTTCTCGCCCGCCGAGGGCTCAGCGCCACCAGTTTTCATTCGGAATTCGACCGTTTGTTCGAGCGCGGGATCGATCCGCCGCCGGGAGAAGCGGCGCAGGATTCGGCCGACGACTGGCCTTCCCGGGACGAGGTGGAACGGTACAACGCCAGAACACGCGTCTGGATCGATTCACATCTCGAAGATATGGATCCCTGGTTGGTGCAGATGGCGATTGAGCACCGGCACATGCATGCAGAGACGTTCGCTTACCTGCTGCACGGCCTTCCTTACGACCAGAAACTCGGGAGCGCCTCCGAAAGTCCATCGCAGCCCCGCCCCGCACCCGTTAATCCGATGGTTGAAATCGATGGGAGCACGGTCTCTCTAGGTAAGGCCAGGGACAGTTTCGGGTGGGACAACGAGCATCTGGCGCACGCGATGTTCGTGCCTCCATTTCGGATCTCAAAATTCAAAATCTCGAACGGCGAATATCTCGAATTCGTCCGCGAAGGCGGCCCGGCGCCGCACTTCTGGCGATGCAGCGAGGGCCGGTGGCTTTTTCGCGGTATGTTCGGCGAGTTTCCACTACCTCTCGATTGGCCTGTCTGGACTACATGGCAGCAGGCGTCCGCTTACGCCGCCTGGCGCGGTCTGGCCCTGCCGAGCGAAGCCCAATTCCAGCTTGCGTCCCAAAAGAGGCCGGCCGACCCAATTCGCGACAATTTCGATTACAACCGCTTTGATCCCGTCCCGGTCGATGCCGATGACACCTCGGGCGAGTCGCCCGCACAGATGACCGGAAACGGCTGGGAATGGACTCGCGATGTCTTCATGCCTTTCCCCGGATTCGAGGCGCACCCTGCTTACCCAGGGTATTCCGCCGATTTCTTCGACGGACGGCACTTCGTGATGAAGGGAGCGTCGCCGCGCACATCACGCAAGCTCGTGCGTCCGAGTTTTCGCAACTGGTTTCGTCCGGATTACCCGCACATGTACGCGGGATTTCGTCTCACAGGGGATTAATCCATGTTCGCAATCGCCGCTTCGGCCCCGTCCAGCGAGGCCCGGGTTAACCCGAATTTCGCCCGAGCCGTGGCCGAGGGACTCACGCGCCGGCGCCAGAAAACACTGCCGGCGTCGTGGCTTTACGATGAAGTGGGCTCGGCCCTTTTCGAGGCGATCACGGCGCTTCCGGAGTATGGCCTGACTCGCGCGGATGGCCGGCTGCTTGATCGAGCCGCGGGGGAGATTGCGCGCGCCTCGGGCCATCCTGAACTCATCGTCGAACTCGGCAGCGGCAGCGGCATGAAAACGCGGCGGATCCTTGCGGCTGCCGCGCAAACGCGCCGTGTCCAATACCGGCCGATCGACATTTCGAGCGCCGCCCTCGACAACTGCGCGAAAGCTCTCGACGGCATGGAGCGAGTAAGTGTCGAGGCTATCGAAGGCACGTATCTCGATGGAATCGAAGCAGCTATGGAAGGACGCCAACCCGGCCAGCGGGTGCTGCTCCTTTTCCTGGGCAGCACAATCGGCAATTTCAATCGCGGTGAGGCCGCGTTGTTCCTGCGGCGCGTGCGCCGCAGAATGCGCGCGGGCGATCACCTTCTGCTGGGGGCGGACCTGGTCAAACCACGGGCAAAATTGCTCGTCGCCTATGACGATCCGATCGGCGTGACCGCGGCGTTCAATCTCAACATCCTCGCACGCATCAACCGCGAGCTGGATGGCGGCTTCCAGATCACGAACTTCGCCCATGAAGCACGCTACAACGAGCGCTATTCGAGAATCGAAATGCATCTACGCTCGCGAAAGGCGCAGAAAGTGCGCATTGGAGCGCTCGATCTCACCGTGGCGTTTGTCGCCGGCGAGACCATCTGGACCGAATCCTCGCACAAGTTCCACCCCGAAGAGATTGGCCGCCTCGGCGAGCGCACCGGGTGGCGCTCCGTCCGGCAGTGGGTGGATTGCGATTGGGGTTTCGCCGAAACGCTCTTCGCCGTTTCCGGCAGCAAATGAGCGCGGTCGAATTTCGCCACGTCGGTTACCGCATCGGCAATCGGAGCATCCTCACAGACCTGACCCTGTCGGTGGAGACAGGCGAGACTCTGGTATTGCTGGGGCGAAGCGGTTCCGGTAAGACTACTGCGCTGCGCCTGATCAACGCCATGATTCTGCCGTCTACGGGCGAGGTCCGGGTCGAAGGTAAAAGGACAGTGGATTGGGACCCGATCCGTTTACGTCGCGGCAACGGTTATGTGATTCAGGAAGGCGGCTTGTTTCCGCATTTCACCGTGGCGCGGAACATCGGGCTGACGCCGCGGCTCGAACGCTGGCCCGAGGAGAAAGTGACGGCGCGCATCTCGGAATTGCTCGATCGGGTGAACCTGCCTGCCCGCGACTTCGCGCAGCGTTTTCCGCGCGAGCTTTCGGGTGGGCAGCGGCAGCGCGTGGGAGTGGCGCGGGCGCTGGCGGCCGATCCGAAGATTCTGCTCTTCGACGAACCTTTCGGGGCCCTCGACCCCGTGACGCGTCTGGATCTGCAGCGCGAATTTCTCCGGCTGCGGGCCGAATTCGGCAAGACTTCGGTATTCGTCACACACGATGTACGGGAAGCCATGAAGTTGGCCACGCGCATCGCGTTGCTGCACGAGGGTAATCTGGCCTTCATCGGCGCCCCGGCCGAGTTTATCGGCAGCCGGCATCCCGAAGCGCGTGCGTTTCTCGATGTGCTGGACGAAGGCGAGGGCGCCGATGCTCGGTGACGTCTTGCAGGATCTTCTCGATGAAGGCCTGCAGCTGCTGGGCGAACATCTGGTGCTGGTATTCAGCTCAATCCTGATTGCATCGGCGCTGGCCATCCCGGCCGGAGTACTGTTGGCGGCAAACCCGCGGGGGAGGCGCTGGGCCCTCGGATTCGCCAACATCGGCCAAACCATTCCGAGTCTGGCCCTGTTCGGTTTTCTGATCCCGATTCCGTTCATTGGCGGCATCGGCCAGCACACAGCGATTATCGCGCTGGTGCTCTACGCCCTGCTTCCGATTCTGCAAAACACCGTTACCGGAATACTCGGCGTGGATCCGGTGGTGCGGGATTCGGCGGTCGCGATGGGCATGACCCGCGGCGAGATTCTGCGGATGGTGGAGTTGCCGCTTGCCGCGCCGACCATCATCGCGGGTCTCCGCATCGCCACCGTAACAACCATCGGCACCGCCACGATCGCAGCCGCCATCGGCGCGGGCGGACTCGGTGTGTTCATCTTCCGCGGCATAGCCTCCGTGGACAAAATACAGATTCTCGCGGGCGCCGTGCCAGCGGCCCTGCTCGCGCTGGCGGCCGACGGCGCGCTCGGCTGGCTGGAAAAAAGAGTCGTCGCAACTTCCAGGTAACGTTCTGTTGCTACAATCCGTTCGATGGCTTTGACTCAGGTCAAATCGCAGCTGATGAGCGCCTCCGAGATCGACCGCACACTGGTGCGGCTGGCGCATGAGATTCTGGAAAAGACGAAGGACCTCGATCAACTGGCGTTTATTGGCATCCGCCGCCGTGGAGTGCCGCTGGCGCAGCGTCTCTCGGCGAAGATCCTGGCACTCGAAAACCGGAAAATCCCCGTGGGCATTCTCGACATCAGCCTCTACCGCGACGATCTCAGCACGATCGGTCTCAAGCCGGTCCTGAACGCGACCGACATTCCGTTTTCGGTGCAGGGCAAGGAAATCATCCTGATGGACGACGTGCTTTATACCGGCCGCACGATTCGCGCGGCGCTCGACGGCCTCTTCGATCATGGCCGTCCGGCGCGCGTGCAATTACTGGTGTTGATCGATCGCGGGCATCGGGAATTGCCCATCGAGGCGCGCTACGTGGGGCGCACCGTGCAGACCACGGACGACGAGATCATCGAAGTGAAGTTTCAGGAAATCGACGAGATGGAGAAAGTGCTGCTGGTGGAGCGATCGACGGCCGAGGCCGCCTGATGGCGGGCGGAACTTCGGGACTGCTGGACATCGAGAGCCTGGATCGCGGCGAGATTGAAGCGATCCTCGACCGCGCACATTTTTTTCAACCCGCCCCGAGCGAGACATTCCGCCGTCTTGAAGCGTTGCGCGGGAAAATGATCGTCAACCTGTTCTTTGAAGCTTCGACACGCACCCGCGTGAGCTTCGAGATCGCGGCGCGCCGTCTGGGCGCGGATACGGTGTCAATCGCCGCGCAGGGGTCGAGCGTTTCGAAAGGCGAGTCTCTGGTAGACACCCTGAACACGCTGGTGGCGATGCGGCCCAATGCCATCGTGATGCGGCATGAGTCGTCTGGAGCGCCGCATTTTCTGGCGCGGCACCTCCAGATTCCGATCGTCAACGCGGGCGACGGGACCCACGAACATCCCACGCAGGCGCTGCTCGACGCCCGCACGATTCTGGATCAGCGGCCGACCCTGGAGGGTCTGCGCGTGGCGATCATCGGCGATATCGCGCACAGCCGCGTGGCGCGTTCCAACGTGCATCTGCTGGCGAAGTTCGCCGCCGACATCGTGCTCTGCGGACCGCCTTCTTTACTGCCGCGGGAATTCGAGCAACTGGCGCCGGGCGTACGCCTCGCGTACGAAATGACCGAGGCGATTCGCGATGTGGATGTCATCATGATGTTGCGCGTGCAGCTGGAACGGCAACACGAGGCGCCGATGTCGGCCGGTGAGTATTTCCGCTTCTATGGATTACGCCTGGAGCATCTCAAGCTGGCCAGGCCGGATGTAATCGTGATGCACCCCGGGCCGATCAATCGTGGGCGGGAGCTGAGTTCGGAGGTTGCCGACAGCCAGCGTTCCGTGATTCTGAATCAGGTCGAGAATGGGATTGCAGTTCGCATGGCGGTGCTGGAGCGGATATTGGGAGAGCGTAAGTGACCGGTTCGCTTCTGATCACCGGCGGTCGGGTCATCGATCCGGCATCGAGCGGCGATGCGCAGGCCGACGTATTGATTCGCGATGGCCGCATTGAAGCCGTGGGAACCGGTCTCGTCGATGAAGACGCGGCGCGTTTCGATGCCACAGGCAAAATTGTCGCGCCCGGGTTCATCGATATGCATGTTCATCTGCGCGAGCCCGGTATCGAACACGCCGAAACGATCGAAACCGGCGCGCGCGCCGCGGCGGCCGGGGGTTTTACGACCATCTGCTGCATGCCGAATACGTCGCCGGTCAACGACAGCGCGACCGTGACCAGCTACATCGTGCAGCGGGCGCGCGAAGTCGCATGCGTGAACGTGCTCCCCATCGGCGCCATTACCAAAGGCAGTCTCGGCGCCGAGCTGGCCGCGATCGGCTCCATGCGCGAAGCCGGGATCGTCGCGATCTCCGACGATGGACGTCCGGTGATGAACGCCCGGGTGATGCGCCGCGCCATGGAACTGGCTCGGACTCTGGGAATTCCCGTGATCGATCATTGCGAGGATCTGGATCTCAGCGCGGGCGGCGACATGCACGAGGGCGCGCAGTCGGTGCGGCTGGGGCTGCGCGGAATCCCGTCGGCTTCCGAAGACGTGATGGTGGCGCGCGATCTGCTGCTGGCGGAATTGACCGGCGCGCAATTTCACGTGGCGCATCTTTCAACCACGCGCGCGATGGCGATGGTCGCCTTTGCCAGGAGCCGCGGGATGGCAGTGAGCTGCGAAGTGACGCCGCATCACTTCGCGCTGACCGACCACGAACTCGAAACCTACGACAGCAATTTCAAAATGAAGCCGCCGCTGCGCTGCCGGCACGACGCGGAAGCCGTTATCGAAGGCATCGTCAATGGAGTGGTCGACGCCATTGCGACCGATCACGCGCCGCATCCCGGCAGCGAGAAAATGCAGGAGTTCGAGCGCTGTCCGTTCGGGATCACGGGGCTTGAAACCGCCCTTGGACTGGCGCTTTCCGAACTGATCCACAAAGACAGGATTTCGCTGATGCGAATGGTCGAACTCTTCACCACCGGGCCGGCGAATATCCTGAAACTGGATCGCGGAACGCTCGCCGTGGGCGCGCCGGCCGATGTCACCATCTTCGACCTGCACACGGAATGGGCGTATGATGTTCAACAGTCGTTCTCGAAAAGCCGCAATTCACCTTTTCACGGGAGACGATTCCGCGGCGCGCCGCTCGCCACGATAGTCGGGGGCGAAATCGTATGGAACCGAGAGTAATCACGGGGCGAAGAAGTACGGGCCTGCGAGTCGGGCTCGTCAGTCTCGTCGTTCTGTTCTTCGTGGTACTGATCGGCGCCAACTGGGGCGCTTCGCTGCTGATCGATTACTCCTGGTGGAAAGAGATGGGTCAGGTCGAGACCTGGCTTTCCCTCTACGCGTATTCGACGCTTCCGATCGCGTGCGCAACGTTGATCACCTGGCTCGTTTTGCTGGTCGCCCATGCACGTGGGGTCAGATTCGCGGGCGGGCGGGTGAGCGATTATCCGATCTATTCCCGGCTTGCCAGCGTGGCGCTGCTGGTATTGTCTTTCTTCATCGCCGATGCGGCGATCGATAACTGGACCGTGCTGCGCTTCGCCGGCAGCCGCGCATTGAAGAACACCACCGGGTTTCAGGAACCCATCTTCGGCAAGCCCGTTGCCTTTTATCTTTTCGACCTGCCGTTCTGGTCCGATCTCCGAGGGTTCATTTTTGCCGTCGTGATCGTCAGCATCCTGGTCTACTGGCTCTCGGCGCGCGGCTGGCAGCTGCGGTTCACGCTGCCCGAAATCACGCGCGGGCCGATCGATCTTTCGCTGCTGCGATTGAGCGGCGGACTGGAATCGCGTTTCCTGCGCGGCGCGCTGGCGTTCTTCCTCGTGGCGCTCGCCGCGCGCTACTATCTCGCCCGATTCGAAATGGTCTGGAACCAGCATCGCTTCATGGTCGGCGTCGATTATACGGACGATCACTTCGCCCTGCCGCTCTACTGGGTAATGATCGTCGCGCTGCTCGTGGGCGCCGGGCTCGTCATTGCGCGCCAGTGGATCGCCACGGCGGGCGTCGTCGGGGGCGGTCTGCTGCTGGTCTGGATCGTGCCGGGCCTCGCCGGCGCGCTCTACGTGAAGCCAAACGAGATCTCACTCGAGCGCCCTTACATTCAGGCGCATATCGAAGCGACGCGGGCTGCCTATGGCCTCTCGGGGCATACGCATGAGATTGAAATGCACACCGATCCGAACGCCACGATCGATGTGTCGAAACACAAACCGTTGCTCGATAACGTTCGCCTCTGGGACTGGAAGCCGTTCCACGATACGGTCATGCAGATGCAGGCGCTGCGGCCGTATTATACGTTCCACGAGCCGCCCGACGTCGACCGCTATACGATCAACGATCAGTATCGCCAGGTCTTGCTTTCCGCGCGCGAACTGGATATCACGCAACTGCCCGGAGGCCAGTCGAGCTGGATCAATCCGCATTTCATTTACACGCACGGCTACGGTGTGGTGATGGCGGAGGTCAGCAAGATCACGCCCGATGGCCAACCGGTCTATCTGATCCAGGACATGCCTCCAGACGTGAAGACGCCGTCGCTCAAAATCGTGCGTCCGGAACTTTACTACGGCGAGTTCCAGCAGGATCCGGTCTTCGTCGACACAGCGCAGGAGGAGTTCGATTATCCGAGGGGTTCGGACAACGCCAAAACGCGCTATGCAGGCAAAGGCGGATTTCCGATTTCGTCTCTGTTGATGCGGGCCGCGGCGGCGCTTCGCTTCGGCGATTCGAATATCATTCTCACCGGTTATCTGACCGACCACAGCCGCATGATGATGCGGCGGCGCGTGCGCGAACGCCTGCAAACGCTGGCGCCATATCTTACCTGGGACAACGATCCGTACATTGTGGTCACGCCCGAAGGGCGCCTGGTGTGGATGCTGGATGGTTACACCGTTTCCGATTCCCATCCTTTTTCGCGGGAGATTGACGCCTACGGTGGCATCAACTACATGCGCAATTCGGTCAAGGCCACGGTCGACGCTTATGATGGCGAAGCGCACATCTACGTGTTCGATGCGACGGACCCCGTGATCGAGGCTTACCGAACGCTGTTCCCCGACCTGTATCAGGACAAGTCCGCGATGCCCGAGGGGCTGCGCGCACATACCCGATACGCCGAAGAATTGTTTCGCGTGCAGGCGGATATGTACCGCGTTTATCACATGCGCAATCCGCAGTCGTTCTACAACAACGAGGACGTCTGGGAACTGGCGAGGTATTCCGGAGGACAGAATGCGGAGCCGCGGCCGGTCAGCCCAACGTATGTGTTCGCCACGCTGCCCGGCGAAAGCAAACCCGAATTTCTGCTGATGACCACGTTTACGCCGCTTTCGAAAGAGAATCTCATCGGCGTCATGCTGGCCCGGTGCGACGGAGACAAACTCGGCGAAGTGGTGGTGCTGCAGCTTTCCAAGCAGGAGTTAACGCTCGGCCCCATGCAGATCAATGCGCGCATCAATCAGGATCAGAACATTTCGAAGGACCTGACGCTGTGGAACCAGCAGGGATCGCAGGTGCTGCAGGGGCAGACTCTGGTGTTGCCGGTGAGTATACGTCTGGCAACGAAGCAGGA
>CAWBIS010000090.1:0-4692 GCA_963788485.1 Terriglobia bacterium | reverse complement strand
CAACTTCGCCGGCCAGTGGTTGTATCTCAGGGAGCTGAAGAGCGCCAACCCCGATCCGCGCGAGTTTCCCGATTTCGACGACAATCTGCGTCAGGCCTTCGAGCGCGAAACGGAAATGCTCTTCGCCAGCATTTTGCGTGAGGACCGGTCCGTGCTGGACCTGCTGAACGCCGACTACACGTTTGTGAACGAACGCCTGGCGAAGCACTACGGCATCCCCGGCATCTATGGTCCGGACTTCCGGCGCGTTCCCGTTCCCATCGACGCCCGGCGCGGTCTGCTGGGACAAGGCAGCATGCTGCTGGTCACCTCCAACGCCAATCGAACCTCGCCGGTGCAGCGCGGCAAATGGGTGCTGGAGAACCTGCTCGGCAGCCCGCCTCCCCTGCCCCCGCCCAACGTTCCGCCACTGAAGGAGAACGCGAACGGCACGGGCGTCGCTTCCGTCCGCGAGCGCATGGAAGAGCACCGCGCCAATCCGGTTTGTGCCGGCTGCCATAAAATTATGGATCCCATTGGCCTTTCACTCGAGAACTTCGATGGCGTCGGCGCATGGCGCACCGTCGACTCCGGGTTCAGGATCGATGCCTCCGGCCAGCTGGTGGATGGCACGCCGATCGACGGTCCCGCCAGCCTGCGCCAGGCGCTGCTGAACCGCCCCGAAGCCTTCATCGGCAACCTGACCGACAAATTGCTGATGTATGGACTGGGCCGCGAAACGAAGTCCTCGGACATGCCTGTGGTGCGCGCCGTGATGCATGGCGCCGCGCGCGATCAGTACCGATTCTCCGATCTGGTGCTGGGGATTGTGAAGAGCGCGCCATTTCAGATGAGAATGAAAGAAGCGGAGGTGAGGGCTAATCGATGAGACTCATTACGAAGAAGCATTTGCCCCGGCGTACATTCCTGCGAGGCGTGGGTGTCTCGCTGAGCCTGCCACTGCTCGATTCCATGCTCCCCGCGCAGACGCCGCTGGCCCGCACCGCGGCCGCGCCGAAAAGCCGGTTCCTCGGCATCTACGTCCCGCATGGCGCCACCATGGATAAATGGACCCCCGCCCAGGAAGGCTCAGGGTTCGAATTTTCGGAAAGCCTGAAGCCGCTCGAAAAGCTGCGCGATCGCATTTGCGTGGTAACCAACCTTGCGCATCCCCAGGCCGGCGGCATCGGCTCCGATGCCGGCGCGGATCACGCCCGCTCCGCCGCCGTCTTCCTCAGCGGTGCGCATCCCGAGAAAGGTTCCGTGCATGGCGGGACCACCATCGATCAGGTGCTGGCCGAACACATCGGCCAGGACACGCCGCTGCCCTCGATCGAGCTGGGCATCGAGGAAGTCGGCTTGAATTGTGGTTCGGGTTACGGCTGCGCTTATTACAACACGATTTCCTGGCGCACCCCCACGCTTCCTCTGCCCATGGAAAACAGCCCGCAGGTCGTCTTCGAGCGCCTGTTCGGCGACGGCAACAGTTCGGAGCAACGGCTCACCCGCAAACTGCAGGACCGCAGCATTCTCGATTCGGTCGCCGATAAAGTCGCGCGCCTTCAGGGCCAGCTTGATCCCGGCGACCGCACCCGCCTCAGCGAATATCTCGACGATATCCGCGAAATCGAGCGGCGCATTCAAAAAGCGACGGAGCAGTCAAAGAGCGATCTCAACGTTCCGGCAGCGCCCGTCGGGATTCCCGAGGCGTTTGAGGATCACATCAAACTCATGTACGATCTGCTGGCCCTGGCGTGGCGTGCCGAGATCACGCGCATTTCGACGATGATGTACGCCCGCGACACCAGCGGCGCCACGTATCCGGCGAGCGGCGTCCGCGACGGGTTCCACACCGCGTCGCATCACTCGAACGTCCGCGCCAATATGGACCGCTTTGCGCTCATTAACCAGTACCATGTGAAAACGCTCGGTTATTTTCTGGAGAAACTGCAGAAGACTCCTGACGGCGACGGCAATCTGCTGGACCACTCGACCGTCCTCTACGGCAGCAGTATGAGCAACGGCAATCAGCACGATCACGAGCCGCTGCCGATCATCGTGGCGGGCGGCGCTGCCGGCCAGTTGAAGGGGAATCGCCATTTGAAATTCCCCCCGCATACGCCCATGTCGAACCTGATGCTGGCGTTGCTGGACAAACACGGCGTCCACCAGGAACACTTCGGCGATAGTACCGGCAAGCTCGAAATCTGAGGCGGAACGCCGGATTAAACCGTATCCCGGTGTGCAGGTGGCTGGATTCCAGGACGCCCAGCCTCTACCGGACACCTCAGCATCGCCGCATGCCGCATTGAGCCCGAGTCGTGATTCAGGCACTGGGAGAGTCGTAAAACGTATTGGGTGTCTGGGCGCCTATGGGCCGCCCGCCGATTCGCGATGGACCGCAGCGCCCGGATTCCGCACTCCTTGACAAAAGGCGTCCGCTTCAGCCTCAGTCGAGAACATCAAGGTTACGTTCCGCCCTTCAGTCACATCGTCTGTACATGCCTTCGCTTCGGAAAGAGTGTACCCACCCGCGCTTCGGATCAGCTTCGTTAAAGCTATTTTCCCGAACTCTGGCGCTTCTTGCGCCCAACCTTCGATGTCACCGCGTACTTCGGTAAGCCTGGCGGGAACGTTCTCCCCGTCGCCTCGTAAGTCTGGAGGTAGGTCTCGATTGGGAGCGCCGTTCCAGTCGGACGTATTGAGCCGAGTCGGCGATCAATGATGAATGGCGCATTCCCAGCCAGGAGTACCGATTCATCGGCAGGGCCATAGAAGAATACCCAACCGAATTCCCGCTCAATCGTCTGGTCCTCGAGTAGACGCAGCTCAACACCGGCGTCCCGGCTCAATCCGTATACATAACGCTCAGCGATCTCTGCCGCACGTGCCCGATCCAGCATGGATCCAATTCACCCTTCTCTGGAGTTTACGCCCGATCCAGCGACAATGATTGTGGTATGGCTCATCCTTTCGATAGCGCGCGCCGAAAAGTAGCGCGAGCAAAAGAGCACATCGCAACTTTGGAAGGTGAAGTCGCGGCGTTCTTCGCGGCTACGCCATACCTCACCACTGAACGCTACATTCCCGTTTGCCGGGAGTAGTGCTGATTTCAAGAAAACACAAGTTGCTCACCGTCGCGCTCAATTCCAAGCTCGGCAACGTGCACGGTACGGGTGCCATTCACCACATCCCGGTTAATCCTGCATGGGATGAGACGACACGGGAAATCGAGATTTTTACGGGCTTTGTTGGGCGCGCGCCCCGTCGAAGTCACGATAGAGATCGGCCTGTTCCTCGCTTCTGATGATGTGCCTGTGGTGACCGGGGAGCCGGTCCTGAAGCTCCTCAATTATTTTGTTGAGATTGTCGAAGATGTTTTGTCGCGTCTCGACGCTGAGGCCCGGAGGATTGGTATTTTTGCCTGATCTGCCCCGTCCTCAACTCCCGATGATCCGGGTTACTTAAACCGTGGCACAGGGCCGATCGGCATCCTGCATCATGCAAATTGACGAGGAACGCGCTTCTTACCAGTGGGACTCACTCGCCGCGAGACTGCTTCGTGGGCACCACACGGAATCGACGCTTACCTTCAATCCGATACGTCTCGAAATCCGAATGATCGACAGTGAAAACTGTTGCCAGGGATTCCCGCTTTGCGAGGTGGACAAGTGTTGCGTCGGCGAAGTCCATAGGGCGGTCCCGATAGCGAGACATCAGCGCATGGACATCAGGGAGTTCCAAATCGGCCATCGCCATCAGCACCACGGCCCCTGAACGGAGGAATCTCCACGCGGCCTCCGTTTCCCTGCGATTGCCGCCAACAAGGTGAAACAGTTCGGTCAGAACAGCCTCCGAAGTTATCAGCGGCAGCCGGAGCTGTTGAAATGCATTCACACAAGGCTGGTGCCAGCGATCCGTTCTGTCCAGCAGCGCCAGAATCGCGCCTGTGTCGATCAGGGCGTTACCGGCCATATTGTCGGCGCAGACGCTCCCGAACGGTGCGCGCCGCCTTCTCCGACCGCAGCGGATCGTCCCCCGCGAATGATCCGAAGCATTTCAATGCAGCCTGCTGAAGCCGGCGTTGCTCCTCATCGTCGTTGGTCAGGGATGCAGTTTTTTTCAGCCACTCGTCCGCGGCAAGATCAAGGACAGCGGCGAGCGAGAGTTTGCGCCGGCGCGCCTCACGTTCCAGACCTGTCTTCATTTCCGTTGAGACGCGCCAACTGTACACTTCCGTCTTCATGCACTACATTGTAGCGCATTCGACTGGAAACCACGTTGACGAGAAACGCGCGTCGCTGACATGTGCACTCCCCCGAATTCAAGCAGACCTGGACGTCGTCGGTCACGCATCGGATCGAGTGTGGGTTCAGATCGACTATCCGGAACCGCTGACGATATTCGTTGCTGACCTCAATGGGCGACTATCGGCTCATGCCGAGTTGCCAGAGAGTGCATAGCGCGGTGTTGTACAGCGCCAGCGCAGTAGTAATTTGCCCAAGGTGATTGTCGTGTGTCGAGAGCCACGCGGCGTTCCTGCTCACGTCGGGATGCAGATTGCCCTCGGTTGAGCAGTCGATCACCACCGCGCCCGGCTTTATATCCCGGATCAGATCCTGCTCGCAACGAGCGGGGAACGCGGTAACGACGATATCGGCGGCTGCCAGGAAACGCCGTTTATCTTCGGCGCGCGTCTGCGGATGCACGATA
>CAWBIS010000089.1:0-5421 GCA_963788485.1 Terriglobia bacterium | reverse complement strand
GTTATCCTCCGCCGCTTCAAGTTCGTGCTTGCTGATCGGATCGACCATGGTGGTCGGTTCGTCATAGAGGATGCACTGCGGCTGGGCGGCGAGGGCGCGGGCGATGGCAACGGCCCGCCGGTAGCCCATCGCCAGATCGTTCGGGTAGGAATCCCGCGCGTCCCACAGATCCACCATCTTCAGCAGGCCCTCGACCACATCGTCTTTGTTCTGCTCGTTGTAGTCTTCACGCAGTTCGAGCGAAAACGAAATATTTTCCGCCACGGTGAGCGAATCGAACAGGGCGCCCGATTGAAACACCATGGTGACTTTCTTACGGATCCGGTTCAGTTCGGCTTCGGAAAAATGGGTTATGTCCTCATTGGCGACAATGACCTGTCCCTGGTCGGGCTTCAGAAAGCCCATGATATGACCGAGGCTGACGGACTTGCCCACGCCCGACCGACCAATGATCGCCACCGTCTGTCCCGGGTCGATGTGAAAATTGCAGTCGACCAAAACCGGCTTGTCAAACGTCTTGTATACATGCCGGAACTCGATATAGTGCGGGAATTGCTGGTCGCTCATGCCGTTTGAAGAATTCGGGGTCAATTCACCAGGATGGTAACATCGACAATTGCGGCGTTTTCCAATTCGAGGAACAATTCGTTGCGATATTGTTCTATACTGATCCTCGTTATGCCTGCATTTGCGGCACCGCCGGTTGCGCCCCAGCCGGCTCCAGCGAGAATTTCCGCAAGAGCTACGGCAGTGGTGCGCACCGATCTTCGGACTGGACGGCTGGTGCGAACCGTCGTCGTGCAGGCCTCCGCTGAGAAACCCATGGCGGCAGCGGAGATCGAAAGTATGGTCGACCGTATCGCCGGGGAGCAGGGGGTGGAGAGCCCGCTGGTTCATTCGGTGATTCGTGCGGAAAGTAACTATAACCCGGCCGCCGTCTCCCCGAAGGGCGCTTTGGGGTTAATGCAGTTAATCCCGTCGACGGCGAAACGGTTCGGGGTCGGCGACGTTTTCGATGCCCAGGAAAACATCCGGGGCGGCGTCCGCTATTTGCGTTTCCTTCTCGATTACTATCAGGGCGATTACGCCAAAGCCATCGCAGCCTATAACGCGGGCGAAGCGGCAGTGGACAAATACAACGGCGTTCCGCCCTATGCGGAAACGCGGAACTATGTGCGGCAGGTGGCTAAAAACCTGCAATCGGCCCGGAAGAAGCAGGCGACGGCCGCCCCGGCACGTCCCGCGGAGGAAGCCGAGACAGCCAAACTCGAAACATACCGGCCGATCCAGGCGTCTACAGGGCCAGACGGCCGGATTTATTATCGGACTCCCTGAGCGTAGACTGAATTTATGGTGCGGCGATTCACCTGGGCGGCAGCGATTTTCGGACTCCTGCCAGCCCTCGCCGCTACAAAAACCGGCATAATTCAGGTTACCGGCGTGCGTTCCTGGTCGCATGCCGAGTCCACCCGCGTCATTATCCAGACGACCGGGCCATTCGAGTTCAGGGCGGATCGCGCGCACGATCCGGAACGTTTGTTCCTGGATATCCCGCATGCCCGGCCCTGGATCGGGCAGCATCGCTTCGCCACGCGCGAAGTGGAAGACAATCTGGTGCGCCGTATCCGGGTGGCCGAATCAGCGCCGGGAGTGACCCGGATCGTTTTCGATCTGAAGGCACGCGCCGATTACAGAGTCACGAGGCTGGACTCGCCGGACCGGCTGGTGATTGAACTGCGTCCCCTGCGCAGCGCTCCGCCGGTTGAGAACGTTTACACGGTCTCGGTTGACAGCCCACCGGCCGGCGCTCGTTCCCACTTCATCTACCCGCCGGCAACGCTGCGCCGACAGCCGATCCTGATGGCCGGAACGCCGCCGGTGATTACCTCCGCGGTCGAGTTGGTTCCCGTGGATCTGGCCGATCTTTCATCTTTTGCGCTCAACCCGCCGCCTCGCCAGCTTCACAGCGCTATCTCGTCGGTACAGACGACGACACAGGTAATTCCCGCTGCACGGCCACTGGCCAGCCTGGATGCCACTCCCCTTGCGTCGCAGAATGCCTCGAGGTCTCTCACGCGCGCCCTGGGTCTCAAGGTGAACCGAATCGTAATCGACGCGGGCCATGGCGGTCACGATGACGGCACGATCGGACCGCACGGTGTGCTCGAAAAGGACGTGGTTCTCGACGTCGCCCTGCGGCTGGCGAAGCTGGTGCAGGAGAAGATGGGGGCCGAAGTTATCCTCACCCGGTCAGACGACACTTTCATCCCACTGCGCGAGCGCACGGCGATTGCAAACGATCACAAGGCCGATCTCTTTCTTTCGATCCACGCAAACTCCTCGCCCGCGCCGGAGGTAGCCGGGACTGAAACGTTCTTCCTGAACTTCACCAATGTGCCTGGATCGCTGGATGTGGCTGCGCGCGAGAATGCCGGGTCGGACAAGAGCGTGGGCGAACTGAAGGACCTCATTCAGTCGATTACGTTGAACGACAAGATCGAGGAATCGCACACCTTCGCCGAGGATATTCAAAACGCGATTGAGGCGCAGTCGGTGCGCTCGAATACGGCGGCGCGCAACCGGGGCGTCAAGAGAGCGCCGTTTGTGGTGCTGATCGGTGCGTCGATGCCTTCGGTGCTGGCAGAGATCGGCTTCCTCAGCAACAGCCGCGACGAGAGCAATCTGGCGAAGCCGGAGTACCGGCAGAAGGTGGCGGAAGCTTTGTATAAGGGGCTCGCGCAGTACTCGCGGTCCCTCAGCCATTTTGATGCGCCGAAGCAGGTCGCGCGGACAACGTTGAGCCAGGCTGGCGCACCTTGAACTAAGCCGCGATTTCGACAATCCTCCTCGATCCCATCGAATTGGGCAAATCGTAGCGCATTACAATTTTCACTTGTACGCGTAGCTTGCGCGCGGCAGCGGCCGCCTCTGCTATCTCCTGCTCGACGTCGGGACCTTTGTACAGCAAAATCTTCTTCCCCGCTTTCAATGCGGGAGCAAAGAGATCCAGAACCCGGGCGACGGGAGCGAGAGCCCGCGCGGTAACGACCTCGGAATCGCGCCATAGTTCTTCGGCGCGACGAGGGGCTGCCGAAGCATTCGGCAGCTCGAGGTTCGCCAGAGCACTTTGCAGGAACCTTGCTTTCTTCTGGATCGACTCGGCGAGGGTGAACTGCGTACCGGGTAAAACCAGAGCCAGAGGTACGCCCGGAAACCCGGCGCCGCTGCCGGCATCCAGCACGCGCGTGTATGCGGCGAACAACATCCATGGGGCCAGTGAATCGGCCACGTGTTTGATTGCCGCTTCGTGCGGAGTGGTAATGCGGGTGAGATTGAAAGACCGATTTGCTTCGATAATTAATCTGAGGTGCTGTGCGCCCTTCCGGATCGCAACTGCCCGCTGAGGTAAATCGGCGGGCAGTACACGATCCAGTTCATCCTCGAACTCCACGATTCATCATGGCATTCGAGGTTGCGCTCAGATGGGCCGGCGGCGCGTAAAGAAGCTGATCAGCCAGAGCACGAGGAATACGAAGAAGAGAATCTTCGCTATGCCGGCTGCCGCGCCCGCGACACCAAAAAATCCGAGCGCTCCCGCGATCAAAGCGATGATCAGAAACACAAGAGTCCAGTGCAGCATTGTTATCTCCCGCCTGTTATGAAGCAATTGAAACGCCAAATGCCGCGGGGGCCCGGAGCCTAATGAGTCATGGAATAAACAATGTAATTAATGCCGACGCGCATGGCGAGCGATGCGGCTTTTTCGGGGTAATAGGGATCGTCGGCGAATTCCCAGGCGTCGCCCAGGTCGGAGTTGTACGATGCCGCGATCATTACGCGGCCCTTGTCGTCGTAGATGCCGCGCCAGTGCGCACCGCGGCCGCCATCCTCGCAGTTCTTGCATCCCTGGCGCAGATGAGCCTCGCCAGGCACCTGGAAGCGATCGTCGAGATCGTAGATCGTGTGGAAGATTGGATCGTCACTCGGGATCTCCACGATGGGACGGTCGGGGAATACGAGCTTCATGGAATCCTCGAAGACCTGCCGTTCAACGTTGCCGTGGTAATCGTCGGCCATGAAGAAACCGCCGCGCAGCAGATATTCGCGCAGTTCTTTCCCTTCCTTGGGCGTCAAGCCCCATTCGCCCACCTGCACCGCATACACCCACGGGTAGTCGTATTGTTCGTCCTCGTCGAGATTGATTGGCTGCTCGACGGAGCGAACGTGGATTCGCGTCAGGCGCCGAATGGCCTGGGAAAAATGGCGGTCCGCGCGGGGATAATCCTGGGTCCAGAGAGAAAGTCCGAGCCGGAAATCGCCGTCGTAGCGCCCCCGGTATCCGTCATTCCATCCTCCCGGAAACATGAGGCGGGCGAAGGCGAACTCCGTCTTCTCCATGTAATCGGGGGGCGTTTCGAAGTTTGTGTACTCGACGCCGGGATACTGGCGGAAAGGCTTCTGGAAGGCGTACAAAGTACCGAGGCAGGCCAGCGCGCCCGCCGTCGCCCACACAACGCTTCGAATGTGGATTCGCACGGCCTGACCTGAGCATATCACCGCTCTCTCGTGGGAATGTCCGTCTGTGAGAATGGTGTTTCGCGGCATGCAGAACCCCCTTGGATTCGGGGCAACCGATTTTATCGAGTTGTTCCTCGCGATCGTTCTGGTCGCCGGGATTCTGGCCCGCGCGCCGGTCGTGGCCTTCGGCCGGAAGTTCGCCCGCCGTCCCATTGCCTGCATGTTCGTGCTGGCCGCGCTGCCGATTCTGCTCCGTTTAGCGCTTCTGAGCCGCCACCCGGTTCCCATCCCACGCGTGGCCGACGACTTCAGCTTCCTTCTGCTCGGCGACACGCTGTCCCATTTCCGCCTGGCCAATCCGATGCACCCGATGCGGCGTTTCTTCGAAGGCGTGTTCGTATTGCAGGACCCATCCTGGAGTTCGATCTATCCGCTGGGACAGGGATTCGCGCTGGCGTGTGGAGAGCTTTTGTTCCGGCTCCCCTGGGCCGGTGTGCTGCTCTCGGCGGGAGTTCTCTGCGCGCTCTGCTACTGGATGCTGCGGGCGTGGGTCGGCGCCGGTTGGGCACTGGTTGGCGGATTGCTCGCTGTGGCGGAATTCGGTCCGCTGAGCGCGTGGATGAACGACTATTGGGGAGGGGCAGTCTCCGGAATGCAACTGCTTAGCGTAGACCTGACTGAAAGTGTCGAGAGGATCCCACGGCGGACTGGCCCTGATCTGCTCTCCCGGCACGTCTAGCTCAACATGGCGGTCGAACCAATCGACCGATTTCACTGCGATCGGCGAAATCAGCACATGCTTTCCGAACCACCAATTCCGGGTGTCGACGATGAGATAGTGGACGCTCCAGTCGGCGTCGTCGATCATGAGATTCTCGACATGGCCGATTTCACCATCGAGAC
>CAWBIS010000088.1:0-28444 GCA_963788485.1 Terriglobia bacterium | reverse complement strand
CGGTCCAGGTCACAGCGGTCCCAAATGTCCCGTCTCCATTTCCCAGCAGCACGCCCACATTGTTGGTGATGGAGTTTGCGACCGCGAGATCCGCTTTGCCGTCTCCGTTGAAATCGCCAACCACCACGCACACCGGCGCGCCGCCAGGGGTGACGCTGTAGTTCACCGGCGCCTGAAAGGTCCCGTCGCCGTTGCCCAGCAGTATGGTCGCGTTAGCGGGGCTTGGGGTGGCAGAGCCGCTGGGACCGTAGTTGATCACGACCAGGTCGGCCTTGCCGTCTGCGTTGAAGTCTGCCACTGCGGCGAATGGCGCGAAGAAACCGATCGGATAAATCACGGCCGCCTGGAATGTGCCGTCGCCATTGCCGAGCAGGATCGAGATGTCGCCATTCCGGTTTTGATCCAGGCTCGGCACTGCGAGGTCGAGCTTGCCATCGCCGTTGAAATCGCCGATTGCAACCGACTGGGGATAAGTATCGGTGGCATAGTTCTTTGCCGCCTGGAAGGTCCCGTCGCCGTTGCCCAACATCACGCTGACGTTCGCGCCCGCGAGGTTCGCCACCGCGATGTCGGCGATACCGTCGCCGTTGAAATCGCCCACCGCGCCGGAAACGGGCGACGCGCCCGCGCTGTAATTTACGGGTGAGGCAAGCCCACCGCCAGGGACGGCGTTCACGCTCTGCCGATAAACCGGCGACGTAGAGGACGCATAGGTGGCGTCCCCACTGTAGTAAGCCTTCAGCGAAGCGGCGCCGGCTGGAAGGAGGATCGTCGTCAAGGTTCCCTGGCCGGTGGCGAGCGCGGCTGTGCCGAGCACTGTCGTGCCGTTGTAGAAAGTGACGGAGCCGGTGGCGGACGCAGGGTTCACGTTGGCGATCAGTGTCAGGGAGCTTCCGTAGACCGAAGGCGTGGCGGACGTGAGAAGGCTCACGCTCGATGGCGACGAACCCGCGGCGAGAATAGCTGGAATCGCCAGGAGACACCACGCGGCCCGCACCAGGGTATTTTACTGCACGTTGACCCATCCTGGAGAACGGCGGCGCCCGTAAGATAAATCACGTCGATCGAATCGGCTGGGCCGGGGTGTTTGCCGCGGCAAAGTGCGAACAGGAATCCGCGCGCCGTCGATTTGCGATATAGATATCTGTTATGCCAAGCAACCTTCGGGATCGCGCCGGGTGGGACCGGCGGGGTTTCCTCATGACCGCTCTGAGCGGCATGGCCGCCGCGCCCGTGCTCGCCCAGGCGCCCGCTTCGCCGCAACCAATATCCCCGAACGCAACGCCGCGTGACTGGTCCGGCCAGCTACCTGTGCAGTATCCCGACCCCGATGTCGTCGCGCTGGATAACCGCTTCCGCCGTTACATCGTGGGCAACACCAGCATCAAGCGTCTCTATACGGGGACGCTCTGGTCGGAAGGTCCGGCATGGAACGGGGTTGGCCGCTACCTTGTCTGGAGCGACATCCCAAATAACGTGCAGATGCGATGGATTGAAGAGGACGGGCGTATTACGACGTTTCGCAATCCCTCCGGTTACAGCAACGGCAACACCTTCGATTTCGAAGGCCGCCAGCTTTCCTGCGAACACGGCGGACGCCGCGTGGTGCGCTACGAATACGACGGCACGACTACGGTCATCGCGGATAGATTCGAAGGCAAGCGGCTGAACTCGCCGAACGATATCGTGGTCCATCCCGACGGGAGCGTCTGGTTCACCGATCCGACGTACGGGATCAACGGAAACTACGAAGGCTTCCGCGCCAACAAGGAATTAAAGGAAGCGGTCTACCGGGTGGAACCGAAGACCGGGCAAATGACTAAGCTCTACGACGAAATGGATGGGCCGAATGGCATCTGCTTTTCGCCGGACTATAAAAAAGTCTACGTTTGCGATACCGGCAGCGGCCGCGAGATCCGCGTCTGGGACGTGGACGGCAAGACCATCCGCAACGGCAAGCGGTTCGTACAGTTGAGCGTTCCCGGCAGCGGCGCGCCAGCCGCCGCCGATGGCATCCGCTGCGATGTGGATGGCAACGTCTGGGCCGGAGCGCGCCCCGGCGTGCAGGTTATTGCACCCAACGGCGAGCCGATCGGTATCATTCGTCTGCCCGAGAACTGCGCCAACATCTGCTTCGGCGGAACGAAGAGGAACCGGCTGTTCATGGCGGCGAGCCAGTCGCTGTATGTCGTTTATGTGCTGACGACCGGCGCGCATATCGCGTGAGCCGCACGCGGCCATGTAGAATCTTGGTGGACCAGCCCAAATGCATCTCAGAAGATACTTGATCCTTGCCGCAGTCGCGCTATCGCTCGCGGCGCAGACGAAAGAGACGTTCAAGGCGCGGCTTTCCCCGACGCCGGCCGATGCACGCACGCGCGCGGCGCTGGCGGGATCGGGCACCGCGTCGGCAACGCTCGCGGGAACGAAGCTTGCAATCAGCGGATCTTTCGAAGGTCTGGTGTCGCCCGTTACGACGGCCAGCCTGCACAGCGCGGTCGCCGCGGGTGTGCGCGGTCCGGCCATTGCCGACCTTACCGTTTCGAAGGCCGGGTCAGGGACTTCGGGTACGATATCCGGATCCGTCGACCTCACGCCCCAGCAAACGACGAGCCTGCATAAAGGCGGGATTTATGTCCTGATTCACAGCGAGAAGGCCCCGGACGGCGTGCTCTGGGGCTGGTTACTGCCGTAGGAGATTCGAATTTT
Organism: Terriglobia bacterium; assembly: GCA_963788485.1. Lineage (GTDB taxonomy): Bacteria > Acidobacteriota > Terriglobia > Bryobacterales > Bryobacteraceae > BOG-234. The sequence continues at coordinate 25,735 of CAWBIS010000088.1, read as the reverse complement.
TATGTCTGCATTGAAAAGGAATTTGTTGATCGGCGCCGCCTGCGGCGCGGTGGCGCTGACGGGTGTTCTCACGGGTCAGCAGACCACGACCGCGACAGCTCCCTTTACCGCGGCGCAGGCCGCGGCGGGAAGGACGGCTTATGACACCAGCTGCGCGCAGTGCCATGGCGCGGATCTGGGCGGGCGCAACGATGCGTCGCAGCTGGCCGGTGGGCTGTTCATGGGAAGTTGGGGTAATCGCACCACCAGCGATCTGGTCAGCTTCATGGAAGGCTCAATGCCGCCGGGGAATCCGGGCGGTCTGGGCGAACCGACATATCTCAACATCGCCGCGTTCATTTTGAGCTCGAATGGAGCGCGCGCCGGCGATCAGGCGCTTACGGCCTCGGCGAAGGTTGAGATCCGAACGATCGCCACGGGGCGACTGGTCGCGCAAGCGGCGCCCGGACGAGGCGGACGAGGTGGCAGAGGCGGCGCAGGCGGTCCTTTGGGCGGGCGCGCGGAATCGCCGGTGCCGGCAACGCCGCGCGGCCTGACCGTGGCCGGCGAAGTCAAAAACTACACGCCCGTCACCGATGCGATGCTGCGGAATCCCGACCCGAACGACTGGCTGATGATCCGCCACGATTATCACGCGAATAATTACAGCACCCTGAACCAGATCAATACAGCCAACGTGAAGGATCTGCAACTCAAGTGGGTGTGGGCGATGAACGAAGGCACGAATCAGCCGGCGCCTCTGGTCCACAACGGGACGATGTTCATCAACAATCCCGGTAATATCGTGCAGGCATTGAACGCGGCGACCGGCGAACTGATCTGGGAAAACCGCATTGGCACGGCTGCTACCGGCAGTTCGCAGCGCGGCCTCGCGATTTTCGACGACAAGGTGTTTGTCACCACCGGCGACGCGCACATTTACGCTCTCGACGCGCGCACCGGCAAGAACGTGTGGGATTCGGTGATCGGCGATCGCACCAACGGTACCTACAGCACGAGCAGCGGTCCGATCGTGATCAAAGGCAAGCTGGTGCAGGGCCTGGGCGGGTCGTTGTGCGATCAGTATCGCGACGAGAAATGCTTTATCAGCGCATGGGACGCCGAAACCGGCAAGCTGGTCTGGAAGTTTTATACGATTGCGAAGGAAGGCGAGCCGGGCGGCGACACGTGGGGCAAGCTTTCGAGCCTGTTCCGCGCGGGCGGCGATACGTGGATCACCGGCAGTTACGATCCCGATCTGAATCTGACTTACTGGGGCGTGGCGCAATCGAAGCCGTGGATGCGGGCGAGCCGGCAATCCGGAAACGGTGCTACATTATTCGCGAATTCGACCGTGGCTTTGAATGCGGATACCGGGAAGCTGGCCTGGTATTATTCGCATTCGCCGGGTGAAACGTTCGATCTCGACGAAGTGTTCGAGCGCGTGCTGGTGGACGACGGCGGCCAGAAGCTGGTCTTCAGCGAAGGCAAGGACGGCATTCTCTGGAAGAACGACCGCAAGACGGGCAAATACCTGGGGCACAAGGAAACCGTGTTCCAGAATATCTACGATTCCTTCGATCCGCAGACGGGCGAACCGCATTACCGGAACGACATTGTCGAACAGTCGGTGGGCCAGTGGGTCCAGAGCTGCCCCACGTCGGAAGGGGGCCACAACTGGCATGCGATGAGCTACAACCCGCTGGTCAATGCTTTGATCATCCCCGTAGCCGAGAGCTGCCAGGAAATGAATGCGCAGAAGATCGATCTGGTGGAGGGCGGCGGGAGCGCCGGCGGAGCGACGCGGCGTTTCTATGAATCGCCTGGGTCGGGCGGCAACGTGGGCAAGCTGGCAGCCTACGACGTCAGGACGTTGAAGGAACTCTGGGCGATCCGGCAGCGATCGCCTTTCATGACCGCGATTCTTTCGACTTCGGGCGGCATCGCGTTTGTGGGTGACATGAACCGTGTCTTTCGGGCAATCGACGTGAAGACGGGGAAAGTGCTCTGGGAGACGCGTTTGGGGACATCGGTACAAGGTTTTCCGCTGACGTTCAGCGTAGGCGGAAAACAGTACATCGCCGTTACCACAGGACTCGGCGGCGGCAGCCCGCGCATGGTACCGACGGTACTCGCGCCCGAGGTACATTATCCATCGAACGGAAACGCTTTGTACGTTTTTGCGCTGCCGGACAGGAAATGACGGGATTTTTTCGCTGCCCGGCGACATTTCGTCGCCGGGGCGGTTTCCGTTCCCGAATGTCAGCAAGCAGTTAGCTGTTTACTTTTGTGGCCACCACCGTGCCGTAGACGGTATCGCATGGTCACGACATGTTTTTCCGCAACCACCCCTGAATCCACGGTTTGGGGTTCTATCTCAAGCCTTTTTGTTTCAACCAGGTAATCAGGGATGCGGGGTCGTCCGAGATAATCGCGTCGACCCCGTCATCCACCAGCTTTTGCCAGTCTTCCGGTTCGTTTACAGTCCACGGCACGACTTCGAGCCCGGCCGAGTGAGACCAGGCAACCCGCTCTTTGGTTACGAGCATGTACGCGGGGCTCATGATGGTGGCTTCGAATTCTTTCGCGACTTCCGGCCACTGGCGGTCGGTTTCGAATAGCGCCGCCCGGCGCATCGACGGGTCCAGTTTCTTCATGACTCGCGTCGTGCGTGGGTCGAAGCTCTGCAGGATCATGCGGCGCTCAATACCGTGCTTCTTCGCGAGGTCGAGAATCATCTTTGTAAAAGTCTCGGGATCGGGTGTCAGTTCCGGCTTATCCGCGAATATTTTAGTCTCGACGTTGAATTGAACCGTGGTTCCTTTGCTCAGGTCGAAGACCTGGTCGAGTGTGGGGATGTGCGTTCCCGGCACGGGTACCTGGGTTTTGAACAGCGGGTTCTGTCTGGCTCCGCAATCGTACTGGTTGAGTTCGGCGAGAGTGAGGGTGTGGATCGGAATTCCGGTTTTGGGTCCGGAGCAGATGGTGGCGTTGATCAGCGGGTCGTGCGAAACCACGAGGACGTTGTCTTTGGTGACGGCCACGTCGAGCTCGAGAAAATCGACGCCTTGTTCGATGGCGTAGCGGAACGCGGGCAGCGTGTTTTCGGGACGGCGCGCGCGAGCGCCGCGATGGCCGTGGACGAGAATGCGGCGATTATCCGTTCCCATAAGGGGCACCGCGGAGGCCAGAGCCGTTATGGTGAATGCACGTCTCGTAATCATCGCCTGAGTTTCTCACGGTGAGATTACAGAACGGTTAATGGAGCTGTCAGTGAACGGTTCGCGTCTTGCGATTCATGTAGTCCATCAGCAAGTATTGGCCGAGCGTGTGCGGCGTCGTGAAGTAGGCTTTTCCCCGGCATAGCTCCGTCACCTTCTGGATGAAATTGATCAGGCCGTAATCGCTCGCCAGCATGAACGTGTTAATGATGATGCCCTGTTTCTTGCAGCGGTTCACTTCTTCGAGCGTGCGGCTGATGACCAGCGGATCGAGGCCGAAGGCGTTCCGGTAAGTGCGCCCGTCCTCAAGCGTCAGCGCGGAAGGTTTGCCGTCCGTGATCATGACGATCTGCTTCATGTCCTTCTTTTCCTGCTGCAGAAGGCGCTGGGCGAGGATCAGGCCGTCGCGCGTATTCGTGTAATACGGGCCGACCTGGACGCGCGCGAGTTGGCTGATCTGCAACTCCTCGGCGGAATCGTGGAAGAGAACACAGCGCAGGCTGTCGCCAGGATATTGCGTGCGGATCAGATGCGCCAGCGCCATCGCCACGCGCTTGGCCGGGGTGAACCGATCCTCACCGTAGAGAATCATGCTGTGGCTGCAATCCAGCATGAGCACGGTGGCGCAGGAACTCTGGTATTCGCACTGATGGACGTGCAGATCCGAATATTCGAGATCGATCGGGACCTTGACGCCCTCGCGCCTGACGGCGGAGAAGAGCGTCTCGCTGATATCGAGATTCAGGGTATCCCCGAATTCGTAAAGCTTTGAAGATCCAGACGACTCGATGCCCGTTGCCAGGTCGCGCGTATCGTGCCGTCCGAAGCTCGACTTGCCGAGAGATCCGAGCAGGTCCTTGAGCGTCTTGAAGCCCAGGAAGTCGAGCGATTTGTCGGTGACTTCGAATCTCGCCTGGCTTTCCTTGCCCTGCCCCGGTCCTTGGCCCGGAGTGGATTCGGCATCCCGATCGGTCGAGATATGGCCTTCAGCCTCGAGTTTCTGAACGAGATTTTCGAGCAATTGGTCCAGCTGCTCCGGCGACATGGCCGAAAGCTTTTCGAGCATCTGCTGCATCTGATCGTTGGGGAAGAGTTGTCCGCTTTCGAGCGCCTCCTGAATGGCCCGTTTCAGATCTTCGAGAGTCTGCTCGTTCCACTCGGAGAATTGCATGTAGGGGTTATTGAAACCGCTCTGGAGAAAGAAATCGGCCAGCGCCTGCATCAGGTCGTTGGCGTCAATGCCAAAATCATCGCCGGTATATTTGGAAAACTTGACCCATTTCATAAGCGACAAATCTCCGTGGGGCCAATGACAATCGGCCTCGACCTCAAAGCGATAACGGCTCCGAACCTAATTAAACTGACGGCGCTGCCGGGTTCTGGGACTCTCATCCGGTTCCGGCGCCGGACGTTTTCGCTCTTCCGCGGCGAATCCGCGTTCCTCGGAGCGGCTGATTCTCCGGTGCGCGTGCAATCCCTCGAGAATGAACTCCCCGGCCGAAGCGCGCACCGCGTCCGGCTCGTTGGGCGTGAGACCCAGAGCTCGTGTCTTTTCCATCAGGCCCTGAATCGCGTTGAGCTGCCTGACCACCTCAGCCGAGCGCACATCCTCGCTCAGCTTCAGGTTCCCGCCGATATCGAACCACTGCACCACCGGCTGCATGTTGACGCCTTCGAAATAGCGGTCGTAGATTTTGCCGACGGCGGCGCGGATCAACTCACGGCTCACGGCGTCGCCGCCTTTCAATTCGCCCTCGTACTCCAGTTCGATTTTTCCCGTAATGGCGGGCATGGCGGCATAGATATCGAGGACACGGGGCACCGCGACAGTCTCGCCGTTTTCAAGCGCGCGTCGCTCGGCGTTCGAAACGACATTTTCAGTGACCGAAATCGGCAGCCGCTGGGATACGCCGGATCGTTTGTCCACGCGCTTGTCTTCGCGCGCCGAGAATGCGAGCTGCTCGATGATTTCGGCGATGTAGTTGGGAACCCGGACTTCGATGCCGGCCTGGCGGTCGAGCCAGGCTTCGGCCTTTGTGATCTCGATTCCGTGTTCGAGCGTAGCCGGATAATGTGTGCGTATTTCGCTGCCGATACGATCCTTGAGCGGCGTGATGATTTTCCCGCGCGCGGTGTAGTCTTCCGGGTTCGCGGTGAAGACCAGCAGCAGATCAAGCGGCAGGCGGACGGGATAGCCCTTGATCTGCACATCCCCCTCCTGCATGATGTTGAACAGACCGACCTGAATCTTACCGGCGAGGTCCGGGAGTTCGTTGATGGCGAAGATGCCGCGGTTGGCCCGCGGAATCAGGCCGTAGTGCACGGTCAATTCGTCCGAAATATCCTGCCCCCGACGCGCCGCCTTGATGGGATCGATGTCGCCGATCATATCGGCGATGGTCACATCGGGCGTCGCCAGTTTCTCGACGTAACGCTGCTCCGCCGAAAGGTAGGCGATGGGCGTGGCGTCACCCTTCTCAGCGATCAGCATTCGGCATCGGCGGCAGATAGGCGTATAGGGATTGTCGTGAATTTCACATCCGGCGACGTACGGCAGCCAGGGATCGAATAGCTTTGTCAGCATGCGGATCAGGCGCGTCTTGGCCTGCCCGCGCAACCCGAGAAGGATGAAATTATGCCGGGAAAGAAGAGCGTTGACGATCTGAGGAACGACGCTGTCCTCATAACCGACGATGCCGGGGAAGAGTTCCTCGCGGCGTTGTAGTTTGCAGATCAGATTCGCGCGCAGCTCGTCTTTCACGCTGCGGCGCGCCAGAAGGTTTTCGGGAAAGGCGCTAACGCGCAGCTCTCCCAGGGTGCTGGGCAACTCCGAAATGTTTTGAGGCATGGAGGCACATCCGAAAGTCTGTCCTGATGGTAGCAGAGCCGCAACCCGGGAAGTACGTGCGGCCGGAGCCACGCGCACGTTCAGTCGGGATTGAATTCGAACGTTTCGCCGTTTGAGTGGAACACCACACGGCCGCCGGTGAGCATTTTCATATCGTGGGTCAGCTGAATGAAAACCGAACCGTCCGTCGACTGTCCGGGCGAAAGGCGCGTCTGCGCCAGCGCGATGGCCGAGGCGGTCGCGGCTGCTTTCAATTTCGTGTTGATTCCGATAGTCATCGAATTCTGCCGCCGCTGTTCGTAACCATTTGTCGAATTCATATGCGGGACGGCATACAAAGTGTTTTCGTAGCTCGTCACGAGTTTCACGACATCCGCGTGAGTGCCCTTGTCGAGCAGCACATCGACGACCTGATCGGCGGAAATGCCGGTTAACGTCATTTCTCCGCGGACATAGGAAAAATCCTCCGGCGCAATCGTCCAGTAATGGTCGGAGCCGTTCGAAATCGAAACCTGCACCAGACCGAATCCCGCCACGTGGTTCGGCATTCGGGTCATGATCACGGTCAAACCCTGTCGGCTGAGCGTCTGGTATTTGATGCCGTTAATTTCGTATTCGATCACCTGAGCGGAGAGCAGCGCCGCCGTGCACAACGCCGCCGCGACAGAGACCAGGCGGCGAAGTCGGCGTGAATTCATCACCTTTATCTTACAGGCAGTAATTGTGCGATGCGTCAAAAATCACAGACCGGTAACTCCGGTGGCGCGAGGGTCATCCTTTATACTTGGTCGTTACGGCTTTATCATCCTGCTGCCCTGTCCGGCGGACTCCCGGTAGTCCGGCCAGCCATCGCGCCATTGCTCATGCCTCCGGGACTCGGCGCCGGATGTAAACGATCCACGAAAACAGGGGGCGAAAAGAACTCTTTTGCAGACAGCACAATCCGGCGTAAATTCATGCGGGGGCCGCAGGCCTGCTCTACAGACGATGCGAGCGGCCGGCGCCATCTTTCTCTGCTATCTTCAGGTCCTTCCGGCGGGCGCGCAGGCCCCGGACCGGACCGCCATTGACCGCGTGCCGCAGGTCACGATGAACGCCGGCTTCCCGCGCAACGAATTCCGGCCCGCTTCTGTATCGCAGCCAATAATGCGCGACTCGGCCCGCGTTTTCGACCTCATCCGGAACGGTCAGCTCTATCTATCGCTGCAGGACGCAATCGCCCTTGCGCTGGAGAATAATCTCGATCTCCAACTGGAACGCTACGGCGTGGGCATGGCCAACACCGACACCTATCGGGCACAGGGAGGCGGCACGCTACGCGGCGTTCCGCTCACGGTGAATGAGGCTCCAGCCGGCATCGGGGGGCCGAGCGGAAGCCCGCTTTTGACCACCGCGGCGACAGGGACGACGCCGCAGTCGGTCGTCTCCGTGACTGTCACGGATACGGGGTTTATTGCCGAATCACAGAACGATCTAGATGTAACTGGTCCTTTCGCCTACTCCAGTGGACCGGTCATTCCGCTGTACGACCCGCTGCTGACGGCGCAACTACTCGGACAATACGTGAACACGCCGGAAGCGGGCACGGAAACAACCGGTTCCACTACCCTGACGTCGAACAGCTTTACCGGAAACTTCGCTTATCAGCAGGGGTTCAGTTCCGGCATGCAGATATCGGCCGGCTTTCAGAATCTCTATCAGTCGCAGAACACCGTTTCCAACCTCCTGCAGCCATACACCTTGTCCTCGCTCGGCATCACGGTCACACAGCCGCTCCTGCGCGGTTTCGGGTCCGACCTCAACCAGCGGTTCATTCACATCGCAAAAAACAGCCAGAAAATTTCCGATTACGTGTTTCAGCAGCAGGCGATCAGCACGGTATTCGGCGTCATTCGTCTCTACGACGATCTGGTGAGCCTCATCGCCGACCGCCAGGTGAAGCAGGAAACACTGGCCACCGCACAGCGCCTGCTCGAGGACAACAACAATAAAGTCGAGCAGGGAACTCTGGCTCCGATCGAAGCCACGCGCGCCCAGGCGCAGGTCGCCTCGGCGCAACAGGACCTGATCAACTCCGACGGCTATGTCCGGCAGCAGGAACTGGTGCTCAAAAACGTTATCTTCCGGGACTGGGGCAACGAACCGGCCGTCCACGACGCTCGCATCGTTCCAACCGACACGCTGACGATTGAGCCCCTGCCCACGCAGACTCCGGGCGAATTGGTCGCGCTCGCGCTGCAGAACCGTCCGGAATATCAGACAGCCAAACTGCAGTTGACCAACACGCAAATCAACCTGAAGGGAACGAGGAACGAGTTATTACCCGAACTCGATCTTGTCGGCAGTTTTCAGAGCAATGGACTGGCAGGAGGGCTGAATTCCACGCTCGAACAGTCCGTGGCCTCGAGTCTGACCGGAACATACGCCGGTGTTGGCGGCAACTATGGCACCGTTCTCGATCAGATTCTCAAGGGACAATACCCGGCGGTGAGTGTGGGAATCAACCTGACCCTTCCCGTGCGCAACCGCATAGCCCAGTCCGATCTGGCGCGAGACGAACTGCAGGTTCGTCAGACGCAGGTCCGGCTGAAACAGCTGGAAAACACAATCCGCAACGAAGTGGAAGATGCCCTCATCGCGCTGCAGCGGACGCGCGCCGCTTACGAAGCTGCCACTCTGACCACGCGTCTGCAGGTGGAATCTCTCAATATCGAGCAGGAGAAGTTTGACGTCGGGTTGTCGACCAACTTTCTGGTGATTCAGTATCAGAGCTATGTGGCGCAGGCGCGCTCGACCGAAGTGGCCGCGCTCGATGCTTATGCGAAGGCCAAAGTGCAGTACGAACGCGCGATCGGGCTGACGCTGAATATTCACAACGTATCGATCGACGAGGCCTACAAGGGGATCGTGCAGCGGGCTTCCACTCCCGCGGTTGGCCCGGCTGCGACACCGCCTGTTGCCGCACCGCCGGCGGTGCGTTGATGTGCCAGGGATAATAATACGGATGCTCAAGATCGGCAGCGTGAAATGGCGTGGCAAGTGCCCGCGGCATCCCAAATTCGATCCGTACCTGGACGGGCGCGGCGCCATCCGCGGCGGCTGCGAAAAATGCGCGGCTCTCTGCGATATCTATTCGCATCACGTGCAGATGCTGGCGCTGATGCGCGGGTTCACGCCGCCGCAAAATGTGAAGCGGCGACCGGCAAAGGCCGCGGAATTGCAGACCAGCCTGTTCGGCGAGTTTTGATTTTCTAGAATGGACACAGTGAAAGCCCGCGTATACGTAACCTTCAAACCGTCCGTGCTCGATCCTCAGGGGCAGACCATTTGCGCCGCCCTGAATGGCCTGGGCCATCGCGGCATCGAGGATGTTCGGCAGGGCAAATATTTCGAGATCACGATGCAGCCGGGCGAGGATCTGGACGAAATCGCGCGGGACGTCCTGAGCAATCCGGTGATCGAGGATTATCGGATCGAGATGCTGGATTAGGGCAAGTACGCGCGACGGGCCAGGCAACGCAGAATAGGCCGATAACCTCGGCCGCCTCGCATTGCAAAAAAAAGCACTCAGGCGCGTTTGTGACGCTCCCGTCGCCGAGGGTACCGTTGCGTTCCGTACAATAAGCCTATGTGCGGAATTGTAGGCTATGTGGGCGGACAACGGGCCGTTCCCATCATTCTCGATGGCCTGAAGCGCCTCGAGTATCGCGGTTATGACTCCGCTGGTCTGGCCGTATACTGCGACGATCAATCGCTGGGCGTCCGCCGCGCGTCGGGGAAACTTCGCAATCTCGAGGACGTCCTGCGGCTCGATCCCGTCGAGGGCAATTACGGCATCGGCCATACCCGCTGGGCCACGCACGGGCGCCCCAGCGAAGAGAACGCGCATCCGCATCGCGACTGCACGGGCGATGTCGTGGTCGTGCATAACGGCATCGTCGAAAATTTTCTTCCGCTGAAAGAGGAACTGCAACGCGAAGGCCACGTTTTCAAAACCGAGACCGACACGGAAGTGATCGCGCATCTGGTCGAGAAATATTTCGAGGGAAATCTGGAAAGCGCGGTCCGGTGCGCCGTAAAGCAATTGCGCGGTGTGTTTGCGCTGGCCGTTCTCGACCGCAACGATCCGGACAAGATCGTCGCGGCGCGGGAAGGCCCACCGGTTGTGATCGGACTGGGGAAGGGTGAGTACTTCGTGGCATCCGACGTTCCCGCCATTCTCGGACATACGCGCGATATGTTTTTCCTCTCCGACGGCGACATGGCCGTGCTCACGCCTGCAGGCGTGCAACTCTGCGACTTCGACGGGCGGCCCGTCAACCGGCAGGTCCAGCATGTTCTCTGGGATCCGATCATGGCGGAAAAAGGCGGCTACAAGCATTTCATGCTCAAGGAAATCTTCGAGCAGCCGCGCGCCATCCGCGACACCACGCTCGGCCGCGTGGGCCAGGAAAGCGGGCAGATTTTTCTGGACGAGATGGATATCACGCCGGCGCAGTTCCAGGCGTTCAGCCAGATCAAGATCATCGCCTGCGGAACCAGCTGGCACGCGGCGCTGGCGGGCAAGTTCATGATCGAGAAACTCGCCCGCATTCCGGTCGAAGTGGACTACGGCAGCGAGTTCCGCTATCGCGATCCGATCGTTTCGTCCGATGTGCTGACGGTCGTGATTTCGCAATCCGGCGAGACGGCCGATACGCGCGCAGCGCAGTGGGAAGCGAAGCGCAAAGGTTCGAAGACGCTGGCCATCTGCAACGTGGTCGGATCGATGATTACGCGCGAGGCGTCAGGCTGTATCTACACGCACGCGGGCCCCGAAATCGGGGTGGCTTCCACCAAGGCGTTCACCTGCCAGCTCACCGCTCTGGCCATTCTGGCGTTGTATCTGGCGGAGATACGCGGGCAGTTGACGGAGGATTGCGCGCGCAATTTCGTGCACGAACTGGTGCGGATTCCGGGGAAGCTGGAAACCATTCTGGCGAACGATCAGCAATACGAAGATCTGGCGCGGAAGCTTTTCCGGGCGAACGATTTTCTCTTCCTGGGGCGCGGCATACATTTCCCCATCGCTCTGGAAGGCGCGCTCAAACTGAAGGAAATTTCGTACATCCACGCAGAGGGCTATCCGGCCGGGGAGATGAAGCACGGCCCGAACGCATTGATCGACGAAAACCTTCCGGTGGTCGTGCTCGCCACGCACGATCCCACCAGCAAGGAAAGCACGCTGCTCTACGAGAAGACTCTGTCGAACATCCAGGAAGTGAAAGCGCGCGAAGGCAAGGTTCTGGCGATCGTGACGGAGGGCGATACGGAGGTCCGCAAGGTCGCGGACGATGTCGTCGAAATCCCCACCGCGCCGGATATCTTCACGCCGATTCTCGAGATCGTGCCTCTGCAGTTGCTCGCGTATCACATTGCCGTGCGACGCGGGTGCGATGTGGATCAGCCGCGCAATCTGGCCAAGAGCGTCACAGTCGAGTGAAGCAAGCGCATGGCGAGCTGAGGGTTTCGACCCGAGGCAAAGGCTTCTACGACATCACTCGCGATGTGCGGAAATGGCTGGGCGCGCAGTCTGTCGAGAGTGGTTTGCTGACGGTTTTCATCCAGCACACTTCCGCGTCCTTGACGGTTCAGGAGAACGCGGACCCGGATGTACAGCGCGATCTCGGCGAGTTCTTCGAACGGCTGGTTCCGGAAAATACGCCCTGGTTTCGGCATACGGCCGAGGGCAGCGACGATATGCCGTCGCACATCCGCTCCGCTCTGACCGCGACACAGGTTTCGATTCCCGTTCGCGGCGGAGCGATGGGGCTCGGAACGTGGCAGGCGATTTATGTTTTCGAACATCGAAACGACGCGCAGACTCGCCACGTCCTGCTACACGTGATTGGGGAGTGAAATTGCAACGCATAATCGTGTTTGCGCTTGGTCTGTTTTGCGCGGTTTCGGGTAGTGCGCAGAATATTTCGATCGGAGCTCTGGGCGGCGCGCCTTTCACCGATGTCGTGAATTCGGTCAATCAGAATGACGTTACTTTCCTGCCGAAAAGCACCAATTTCATCATCGGGCCGGCGTTGCAGGTCAACCTGCCGCTGAGTCTGCGTTTCGAGGTGGACGCTCTCTACCGGCCTTACAGTTTTTCGGTATCGTCGGTGTCGCCCGCCGCCATCAGCAACAGCACGGTTTCCGCCATGGACTGGAATTTCCCGTTCCTATTGCAGTATCGAATCAAGACCCCCGTGCCCTTGCTGAAGCCCTTCGTCGAAGTGGGCGTCTCGTTCGATCACATTGCCGACATCTCCGCGGCGGCGAAAAATATCACCTCGGGCCCAGGCACTTTGCTGCGGCAATCGAACGCCGGAGTCGTCCTCGGCGGTGGGGTGGATGTCAAGATCCCGTTCATTCGCCTGAGCGGCGAACTGCGCTACACCCACGAGGGTTCGGCGGATTTTGAAGGCATCTCGAACCTGAATCAGGCGGAAGTTTTGATCGGCGTCCATTTTTAGGTTTCGCGGGTAATCCCCGCTCGAAAAATCTACGTCTACACCTGCGAAGCAATCAACTTCTCGACCAGGGAGTACAAACGACATGACGAAATGGTTCCGCGGAATGGCGCTTACCGCCGTCACCGCAGCATTTTTGCCGGCACAGACGCCGCCGTCTCCGCCTTCCATCGCCACCATGGTGGCGAACAAGGTGACGCATCTGACCAAACTGCTTACGCTGACTTCGGATCAGGCGGCGCAGGCCACCACCATCTTCACCACCGAGGAAACGGCGATTTCCTCATTGAGGACGAGCATGCAGACGGCGCAGGCCGCGCTGAAAACGGCTGTGGAGGCCAACAGCTCATCCGGCATCACGGCGGCGGCGACGCAGATCGGCGGCCTCGACACGCAGGAGATTGAAGCGCGGGCGACGGCTGACGCCGCATTTTACGCGATTCTGACCAGCGCCCAGCAGACGATCTATAACGAACTGCCTCAGGGCGGTCCTGGCGGTGGGCCGGGCGGGCCGGGTGGCCCCGGCGGTCCTGGCGGACGTGGTCGCCCCGGTCCTCCGCCACAGTAATCTGCACGGCGCAGGCGCATGTCTACACTCGTAAACATGGAGGAGCCGGCATATCGGACCATGGCCGACTTCGAACAAGGCGTTGCACAGGCGCTGGACTTCGAAGCGGTCGTGCAGTTCTACGGGCCGAAGATCTTCCGTTTCGCACTCGCTTCGCTGCGCGATCGCGACGATGCGGAGACGGTGACGCAGGATTGTTTCCTGCGAGCTTTTAAAGCGCAGGCGGGCTTCCGCCACGAGTGCAGTATGCAGACCTGGCTGATGCAGATTGCGGTGAACCTGGTCCGCGACCGTCTGCGCAACCGCCGTCTGCAGTTCTGGAAGCGGGCCAAAGCGCTCGAAGCGCCGGTGGAACTGCTGCCTCAACTGCAGAGCCGGACCAGTTCGCCGGAGAAGTCCGCGGTGCTCCGGCAGCAGGTCGAATCAGTGTGGAAGGCGGCGGCGCTGCTTCCCGAAAAGCAGCGCACTGTATTCCTGCTCCGGTTCGTGGAAGATATGGATATTCTGGAGATAACGGCCGCGACCGGAATGAAGGAAGGCACCGTCAAGACGCATCTATTTCGCGCTCTGCGCGCGGTGCGGGAAACGCTGGGGCAACTGCCATGAGCCGCCATTTGAACCACGACCAGATTTCGGCCGTCGTCGCTGGAGAGACCGGCCCCGAAGCTGCCGCGCATCTTGAAGATTGCCAAGACTGCAGACGTGAGGTTGAGCAGTTCGAAAACGTGCTGGGGCATTTCCGTGGCTCCGTCCGCGCTTGGAGCGATGGGCAGGTGCGCGAGGGCATCCGGGTTCAACCGCGTACGCGGGCATGGCCCCGTCTTGCCTACGCCTGCATGATCGCGGCCCTCGTTCTGTTGTGCGTCGTCGCAAATCGGCTTCCAGTGCCGTCGAAGAGAAATGTCGCGGTCGCGCCCTCGGCTCTTGAATCCGATACGTTGCTGCTCAAGCGCGTGAGCGCCGACGTCTCCCGGTCCGTGCCGCCCGGTATGGAAACGCTGCTCGGGTTCAACACGACGGGAACGGTACAGCGCTGAGACATGCGACGAAGTTTCTCCATCCTCCTGCTGAGCTGCTTCGCCACCCTCGTTGTAAATGCGCAACAGGCTAATGCGCAACAACCACCGCCGTATCCGCCTCCCGATGCAGGACGCGGCCGCCGCGGCGGCCCTCCGGGCGGACCCCCTGGCGGGCAGATGGCCGAGGGCAAGTGGTGGTACAACCCCTTGATCGTTCAGAGACTCGGGCTGACAAAGGATCAGCAGCAAAAGATCGAAGAAGTTTTTCAGCAGAACCGGGTGAAGCTGATTGACCTCACCGCCGCGCTCGATCGCGAAGAGGCAACTCTCGATCCGTTGCTTTCGGCTGATCATCCGCAGGAGGCGCGCGTCCTCGCTCAGTTCGATCGCGTGGCCGACGCGCGGATGGCGCTCGAGAAAGCCAACGCGCGCATGCTCTGGGGATTCCGAAACGTGCTCTCCGCGGATCAATGGAAAGAACTGCAATCGCAGGGCGGCGGCCGCGGACCCGGACCGCCGCCGGGCCGTCCGCCACTGCGCTGAAATTGGCGCTTTGTCATCCCGCGTCGCGCATCCCCCGTCTACATGGGCGATGATTTCGATCCGTTTCCGTACAACCATGAAGTTTGCGACGCTGCCGATAGCGTGCTGCGCGATACTGCTGTCCGCGGGGCCGCCGCCGGGGCCGGCTCCCGCCGGACCACCGAAAGATACGGGCGTGCGCGGCGGCGCACCCGGCGCAGGCGGATCGCTGGCCGGGCTTCCAGCGGGCCTGGTCGCTCTGTTCACTGCCGCGGATACGGCTTTCAATGGGACTCTGACCGTGCCCTTTGGCCTTGGACCCAGTTTCAATCTGAACAGCTGCTCTGGCTGCCACAGTTATCCGGCTGCAGGCGGCAGCAGTCCGCAAATCAATCCGCAGGTGGCCCTGGCCAATCTGGACGGCGCCACCAACACTCTCCCCTCGTTCATCTCCGAGGAGGGTCCGGTGCGCGAGGCGCGCTTCAAGACCAATCCCAACGGGACTCCCGACGGCGGAGTGCACGACCTGTTTGTGATCACCGGCCGCTCCGACGCGCCGTCCGGCTGCAATCTGGCGCAAACCGATTTTGCGCCGCAGGTCGCCGCGGGGAACGTGAGTTACCGCATTCCGACGCCGCTGTTCGGCTCGGGTCTGATCGAATCCATCGCAGATGCCACGATTCTTGCGAATGAGGCGGCGAACGCTTCCGCGAAAGCCAGTCTCGGCATCTCGGGCCATGAAAACCGTTCAGCCAACGATGGCACGATCACGCGTTTCGGCTGGAAGGCGCAGAATAAATCGCTGCTGATTTTCTCGGGTGAGGCCTACAACGTGGAAGAGGGCGTAACCAACGAGCTCTTCCCCAACTCGCGCGAGACCAACACCGCTTGCGACACGCTGGCGCTGCCGGAGGACCACACCGATTTCAACTCCGGCGAGATTTCGTTCACGGAAAACTTCGCGCTCTTTTCACAGCTTCTCGCGCCGCCGCAACCGGTGACTTCATTCGGCCCTGTCCCGGCCACGTCCATTCAGAACGGCCATAGCGTGTTCCAGCAGGCCGGTTGTTCGCTGTGTCACACGGAGAGTTTGACAACGGGCAACTCGCCGATCGCCGCGCTGTCGAACCAGACCATCGGCTTGTTCTCAGACCTGCTGGTGCACGACATGGGTTCCGGTCTTGCCGATGGAATCGCGCAGGGCAGCGCCACCGGGAACGAATTTCGCACCGCGCCCTTGTGGGGCGTCGGCCAGAGAATATTCTTTCTTCACGACGGCCGGACGACCGATCTGATGCAGGCCATTCAGTCGCATGCGAGCCCCGGTTCGGAAGCGAACGGGTCCGTCAATGCGTTCAACGCAATGATGCCGTCGAACCAGCAGGACCTGCTGAACTTCCTCCGGTCGCTTTAGATTTTCCTGACAGCAGCGCCACGCTGGCATCCTCCGGCACTCCGCGAATGACGGCGCCGGCCGGTAAATGCAGAGGGTGTCGCAGCAGGAAGGGATGATCGAACTGTTTCTTGTAGTTCAGCAGCCACAGCAGCGGCTCGACGCTGCCATCGGGCAGTTCCGCGGTGATCTGGATGGACGCCTTGTCGGGGATGGTCTTCGGCAGCAGTCCATCCAGCCTGAACGCGTGGCGGACCGTATAGTCGCCGCTGACTGCAATCTCCTTTGCGGTATGGGGTCCGCCATCCGAGGAGGGGAACTCGCCGATCTTCGGCTTTTCGGGAAGGTTCTTCTCTTCGCCCTCGGGCGCGCCGCCTTCTTCCCAATCGACGATCAATTCGAGTTGTTCCGCGGTGAGTCCCTGGTCGTTGCGGAAATCGCCGAAGCCCTTGACCGCGCCCCATGGGGGCATTCGGCGCTCAAGCACTTCCTCGCCGATCGCCTTGGCCCATGGGCGCGCGTCTTTATATGTGGCGAGGGAAAAAGCCATACCGCCTTCGCGATGGCATGAGACGCAGTGGGTGTTGAAGAGGCGAACGATCTCGCGATCGAATGTGACTTTGGTGGTGATGATGTCGTGCCCGTATGCCGACACGCTGCCTGCCATCAGGAGCACGAAGAGAGCGCCTTGGATCCGCACCGCCTCCAAATCGTATCGAAACGCGACTACCGCTGTCCACCCTGCTTCTGCCCTGCTTCTGCCGGAGCCTCAGTTCCGGGTGATTCACAACAAGCAGCACGGCAATCCAACGCATAAACGTCATGGTGTGTCTTCGTTTCAACCGGGACGTATTTGGAATCAGGCTGCTACTTCAGCTCCCGGTAGCGCCCGCTTTCATACGTAAACACGTATTGGTAATCATCCGGGTTCGGCGGTTGATGAGGCATGAGCTTGCTCCGGTCGATGTGGAGACCGGGACCTTCATAGAGCAGACGGATGACGAAGATCGGCGTATTTTCGTCCGTCCCGAACGGGTCATTGAGGAAGAGCATGCGCGCATGTTCGGGCAGGACGGGGTGAAGAGCGAGCATCTGATCCGCCATGGCGTGCACCATCGTCGGGCCATCGTACAGCCAGTGGCGCGGGTCGGCGCGCTGATCGTGCAGGTTCCATTTGCCGAAGCGCCAGGCGACGAGCATGAATATGAGGCACGCGAGCGCAGTTCGATATTGCGGGGCCGGGCGCGCGAACACGTCCTCGAACGCAACGAGAACTGTGGCTCCATATAAAACCCATCCTGGCCAGGAGACGAGCATCACGAAGCCGCCGCGCGGAGGCGCGAACAACACCGGGAGCATTCCGAAGAAGATCACAACCCAGGCGAAAAGGAGTATGCGCGAGCGCGATATCAGCGCTCCCGCGAGCAGCCCGCCGATGATGGTCATGGATGCCCAGGTTTTCAGATCGTGATCCCGGATGAACAGGTATCCCAGATATACGTCCCATGTTTGGGCAAATCGGCTGAAAGAAAATTCGAGCCGGTAATCCGGGTTTGCCGTCATCGAATCGGGGCCATGCAGTTTGCCGAACGTATACGCGACCGCCATAATGACGAGCGCCCCGATCAGCAACTTGATCCTCGCCGGTCTCGTCCGCTGGAACAGCAACTCCCAGGCGGCCATCAAAACCGGCAGACAGATCGCCATTTCTTTGGCGTCGAGCGCCAGGATGAAGCACACGAGAATCGCGGCGATGCGCCATACGCCCGGCACACGCCCATCGCGCCGCGACTTGATGTATACGCACAAACCCACATAGAGAAACGTGAAGCAGAGAACATCGTAGATGACCGCGGTGCGAAACCAGACCTCCATCATGCGCGATTGGAAAGCGAAGATCAGAGCGGCAAGCGCGGCGACTCGTTGCGATGCGGAAATCAGGTGCGTCAACCAGAAACACAGCGCGAGGTTGACGACGCCGAGCGTCAACAGCGCGACGTGGAAGGGCAGAGGATCGAAACCAGCCGCCGCAAATATAGTTCGGTAAAAGACAGCGCCCATCGGGCGGAACGCACCGTTCCAGAAAAACAGATTCGAGGTGAGGATCTGGCCGAGCGGTTTGCTCCAGGCCATGTACAGGTTGTACATGTCGTCCGCATCGAAGTAAAGAAAGATCGACTTCCAGGTGAAGAAGAGAAAGAACGCGAGAATGACAGCCGGCGCCAGAAGCCCGAACAACCAGGGAGGATTTTCTTTCAAATCTCCAACCGGCCGGTGCTGTCGCCGAAGCTGTCCTGATGCACGCCGAGTTTGTCCAGCACGCTCAGGAGCAGATTCGACATCGGCGTGTGCGGCGCGAAGCGCAAGTGCCGGCCGCCTTCGAGCCGGCCGGACGCGCCGCCCACCAGCACTACCGGCAGCGGATCGTGATCGTGCTGGTTGCCGTTGCTCATGCTGCTTCCGTAGAGGATGGTCGAATGATCGAGCAAGGAGCCGTCGCCATCGGGCGTGGACTGGAGTTTGTCCAAGAAGTAAGCCAACTTCTGCACGTGATACTTGTTGATCAGCGCGAATTTGTCCATATTTGCGCGCACGTTCGAATGGTGCGACGCGACGTGGAAGCCGTCGCGCACGCCGCTCTGCGGGTAAACGGCGCCGCTGGTATCGCGGGCGAACATCATGGTTGACACGCGCGTGATCTCGGCGCGGAAGGCCAGCAACTGCAGATCGAACATGATCTTGAAATGGTCGTCGAAGGCTTCGGGTACGCCGACTGGAGCGGGCGGCAAGACCAGATCTTTCGGAGTGTGTTCCTCCGCTTTGCGGATCTGCCGCTCGATCTCGCGGATGTCGTCGAGATATTCGCTCAGACGCGTGCGGTCGGACGCGGGGAGGCCGCTCTTGAGCGACGCGACCTGATCCACCACGGAATCGAGCAGGCTGCGGCTTTCCTGTTTGCGCGCCAGACGCTCGGCGTCGGTGCTGCCATCGCCAAACAGACGTTCGAAGACGACCTGAGGATTGTTTTCCATGGGCAGAGGCAGCGTGGGCGAGCGCCACGCAATGGTATTGGAATAAGCACAACCGTAGCCGCCGCAGTTCAGAGCCACTTCCTCGATGCAGAGTTCAAGCGATGGCAGCGGGGTGTCCTGCCCGATGTGCTGCGCAGCCACCTGATCCATGGTGACGCCCAGATGCATGCCGTCTTTCTGCGGCCTGTATCCGCTCAGGAAAACTGCGGCTGAACGGGCGTGGTCTGCGCCCGCGTCCGACCCTACGCCGCCGGCCAGAGGATGCGCGAGGTTGCTGACTACCGTCAGGCGGTCGCGGAATTTCTCAAGCGGCGCGAGGGTCTCGGTGAACTCAAAGCCGTTGCCTTCAGCCGCGGGGGTCCATTTGTACATGGTGGCGCCATGAGGCACGTAGATACAGCTCAGACGGCTCTTTGAACTGGCCGCCGTCCTGGCCAGAGGCGTCTGCGCCGGGACCATCGACTCCAGAAATGGCAAGGACAGCGATACGCCGACACCGCGCAGCACTGTGCGCCGCGAGAGATGCTTTTTCGTGATGTACCTCATAGGCCTTCTCGTTTCCTCTCACTCCTGCGCAGCTTCCGCAGTTTTCATTTTCATCTGAAACGGCGGACTTTGCACGATACCCAGAACGATGGATGAAAACCGGTAATCGTTTCGTGCCGCATCCCGGCGGATCCGGCGCACCACGGGCATGTCGTAATACTTCAAGCCACGGCCGACCGCGTAAATCATGAGCTTCTCGGTCAGCGTGGAGGCGAAGACGTCGGAACGGTCGAGCAGGGCCTGCCGGAGACTTGCCGCGCCATCCAGTTTGGTACCGTCGATGAGTTGGCCCGAGGCGTCAATCGGCTCGCCGCCGTCGCTGCTTCGCCATTTGCCGGTCAGATCGAAGTTCTCGAGCGAAAAGCCGATCGGATCCATGATCTTGTGACAGGAAGCGCACACGGGATTCGCCCGGTGCTGCTCCATTTTCTCCCGAACGGTATGCGCTACTTTCCCGCCGCTGTCTTCGAGAGAAGGTACGTTGGGGGGCGGCAGAGGCGGCGACGAACCGAGCACGTTTTCGAGAATCCACTTACCGCGCGCGACCGGGGATGTGCGATTGGCGACTGACGTCGCCAGCAGAATACTGCCCTGGCCCAAAAGGCCGCGGCGTTCGGTACCTTCGAGCGACACACGACGGAACTGGCTGCCGTGCACATCAGGAATACCGTAATGGCGCGCGAGACGTTCGTCGACGAACGTGTAGTCGGCTACAAGCAGATCGCGAATACTGCGGTCTTCGCGGACGATGCTGTCGAAGAAAAGCTCGGTTTCGTGGCGGAAGCCCTGACGCAGATTATCGTCGAAATCCCTGGATTCAGGGCGCGCCGTCTTCACGTCGCGGAGCATCAGCCACTGTCCCGCAAAGTTGGTTACCAACGCGCCGGAGCGTGCATCCGCCAGCATTCTTCTCGTCTGTTGGGCAAGCACGGCCGGATCGTGCAGCTTGCCCTGCTCCGCCACGTCGAGGAGTTCCTCATCCGGTATGCTGCTCCAGAGGAAGAACGAGAGCCTCGATGCCAGTTCCAGATCGCTGATGCGGTAGGTCGCCCCGGGCGCGAGATTTTCCGGTTCTTTTTCGAAGCGGAAGATGAAGCGCGGGTCGACGAGCACACGTTCAAGCCCGCGTTCGATCCCGGTCTCGAAGTTGCCCTGATTGCGTCCGGCCTGGTAAAACCCGAGCAGCAGTTCGAGATCCGAATCCGCCGCGGGCCGGCGGTAAGCACGCGTGGCGAGCGTGCGCAGGATCTGTCTGGCGCATCCCACTTCTTCGGCCTCCGCAGCGGGGCGGCAGATGAATATCCTCCGGCGACTCGGCGTGTCTCCGGGACCCGTGGGGTTTACCGGGCCGACGATCGCGACACTGGCCACACCGGAGCTGTTCGGAATCACCTGCCAAAGGTCATCCACGCCGCGCATGCTCTTGTCGACGAAAGCCACTCCGATCGTTTGCGGGCCCGCTTTGATCGGCAGTTTGACATCCATGGGGCCAGTCGCATTCATTACCTTGATGCGTTCGCCGTTGACGGTCAGCTCGATTTGTTCGTATCGCGGGACGCCCTGCAGCACCACATTGCTGCGCGCCTGGATCTTGAACTCGTACTCGGCATCGAGCGGGAAAGTGTGGCGAAACACGATGCCGCCGCGCGTACCGAGCGGCAGACCTTCGATATGTTCAGTCTCCCTGAGGTCTCCGGCAACCCGGTAGGTGTCGGTCGAGGGTCCGATGGATGGATCTCCCACGGCCAAACGTCCGATCTTCGCGGCCGCGCCCACGTATCGTTCGAGCAACGCGGGCGAAACGCCGAGCGCTTCCGCGTTATTGTCGAAACCGTCACTTGAGTTGTCGACGGGAAGGAGCGTGGAGGCATCCACGTCGAGCGCGAGGAGGTCGCGAACGGCGTTCGCATACTCCGCGCGGTTGAGGCGATGCAATGCGGTTGTGCCGGGATTGGGTTTGGCCGCGGCCGCGCGATCCAGGTCCATTTCCAGCGTTGCTATGAACGCGTCCATGCCGGCACGCGCCGGGCGGGGCGCACCGGCCGGCGGCATCATCCCGGCGCGCAGTTTGCGTACGACTTTCTCCCAGGTTTCCGCGTTGTCGGCAACGGGCCCGGCCTGCAGCTCGTCGAGCATCAGGCCCGCGGTTTTCAATTTCCGGTTGTGGCATCCGACGCAGTATTGATTAAGGAATGGAAGGTTGGCGTCGGCGCAAAAGGCTGACGCCGCGACCGTCAGGAGCGCCAATAACCTGATCATCGATCGCCTGTGAGCTTACGGATTAAAGCCATGGTTTCGGGCTTCTCCTGCGGCGGGTTCGTGGCCAGGAAAACGCCCTGGGCCCAGATCAGCGGGGTGCGCCCTTCCTTGTCCTTCACATCCAGTCTGGCGCCGTGCTGGACGAGAAATTGGAGGATGTCGTTCGATCCGCGGTTGGCTGCGCCAAAAACGGCTGTGAGACCCATGGAATTCGCCGCGTTCACGTCAACGCCCTTTTCGAAGCAGAGTTTAACCGCTTCGAGCAGCGACTCTTTCGGCTCGCTGTAAGTCTGGCCGCCGACCCAATTGATGCCGGCCGCCGCCATCAGTGTTGTCGTGCCTTCGAAGGCGCCAATCCCCGGATCCGCGCCGTGATCGAGCAGCATTCGCATCACGGTCACATCGCCCGAGAGCGCCGCGCGGAAAAATGGGGTTTGGCCCGTGATATCTACCCAGGAAAGATCGTTCACGGGCAGTATCCATCGGCGAATGGGCGGGTATTCCGTCGTGCGGGCATTCACGGTTGCGCCGCGATCCAGAAGGGCCTGCACAAGGGTCAGCACAGACGCGCGGTCGACCCCGTTCTCGCCGGATTTATCCATATCCAGATTCCGCATCTCCACCGCCAGCCACAGAGGAGTCCGGCCCCAGTAATCTGCGGCGTTGACGTCGGCATTGTGCTCGAGCAGAAACTTCGCCACCGCGACGTGATCGTTCTCGATGGCCATTTGCAGAGGATTGATTTTATTCGCCTCGACCTGATTGACGTCGGCGCCCGCGGCAACCAGCATCTGAGCCATTTCCAGCCTGCCGTCGCGCGCGGCGTAAAGCAGCGGGGTGAAACCACCCGGAGTCGGATCCTGCTGCCCCCGTTCGGGAACGCCACCGCGAATGATTCCGGCGCCATGAGACCCACCGCCCGCGTTCGGCGCGCGCGGCGCGGGCTTCGAGCCGACTCGGGTACGCGCGTTGACGTCTGCGCCATGTTCGATCAGCATCTTCACGGCTTCGGGATGATCCGTGCGGATCGCGATCATCAAGGCTGTGGTCTGCGTTTCGGAGTCTTTCGCATTCGCGTTCGCGCCGCCGTCGAGAAGTGTTTTGAGCGGTCCGGAATTGCCGAGGCGCGCGGCGACCATCAGCGCGGTTTCGCCCTCAGGACCGGCGAAATTGGGGTTTGCCCCGACTCCGAGCAGAAGCCGTATCATGGCGGCGTTTGCGTTTTCACACGCGAGAGCCAGCGGCGTGATGCCGAAGCGTGTAACGGCTTGCACGTTCGCGCCTGCGTGGATCAGCAGTTTCGCTGTTTCGAGATCATCCTGGCGCACGGCCCAGTGCAAGGCCGTCATGCCATCGGGCTGAGCCGCGTTGACATCGGTTTTCTGTTCGAGCAGGGTGCGGAGGCCTTGCTTGTCCGCGTTCATCGCGTAATCGGCGAGATTTGGAGCGGCCTGGAGCTTCACGGTCAGTAAAAATGCCAGCGAAAGAATCAATGGCGTCGAATACACGCGAATAAACACAAATGAAAACATGAAGTCGATTCGTTTCGATACGTGTTCATTGGTGGCCAGATTATGCTTCATGACTTCAACTCCACACGATACGCGACCCGGGCGAGCGGGTCCTGTCTCCTGTCCCGGTATTCTATACCTTCAGCGGGCCGAGCGATTTCTCAATCCGCTCCATTCCTCACACAAAACGATGGAATTGGCGGGATTGCGCGGGTCGAACTTGATCATGACCGGTCCGATCATCGACATGCGGTCGATCGGCAATTTTTCCTGAAGACTGCCGGCATCCTGCGATGCGGTGTAGAGAACGCCCGCGACGCTATAGGAATAAACCAGGGAAACGCCTTCGATGTCGACAACTTCGCCATCGCCCATCTTGCCGGTACGATGAATCTCGATGCGCCGCAGGTGTTCGAGTTCCTCAGGAGTGGGACGCTGTCTCAGATACCGCCAGGCGATGGCGCCGGCCGTCAGCACGAGCACAAAAACGGCAAGTCCCGGAACCCAGGGGAAACCCACGACGCAACTAAGCCAATACCGGAACGGCGGACTCTTCGAGTTCGGTAATGCGGTGCGCCAGCATCGTTTCCAGATTCTCCAGGGCTTTGGAGAATCCGGCTATGCCTTCTTTCAGCTTGTCGGTGGCCATCCGATCGGCGGCGTGCATGCGGTCGAAGGTCGCGCGGTCCATCGGGATTTTTTCGATGTCGAGCGATTTCGCTTTTTCGGGGTCGAGTTTGCGCTCAAGAACCCCCTCGGCTGAATTCAACTCGCCCAGAAGCTGCGGCGAGATGGTCAACAGATCGCACCCGGCGAGTTCCGTTATCTCACCGGTATTGCGGAAGCTCGCGCCCATGACTTCGGTCTTGTAGCCGAACTTCTTGAAATAGTTGTAGACTGTGCGGACCGAGTGTACGCCGGGATCATCGGCCGGCGCATAGTCCCTGCCGGTGTCTTTCTTGTACCAGTCGAGAATACGCCCGACGAATGGAGACACCAGCGTAACGCCCGCCTCCGCGCAGGCGATGGCCTGATGCAGGCCGAACATCAGCGTGAGATTGCAGTGAATGCCCTCCTTCTCGAGGACTTCTCCGGCGCGAATTCCTTCCCAGGTGGACGCAATCTTGATGAGGATGCGATCCGTTCCAATGCCGGCGTCTTTGTATTGGCCAATGATGTCGTGGGCTTTGTCGATGGTGGCATCGGTGTCATACGAGAGACGGGCATCGACTTCGGTCGAAACGCGGCCGGGAACGATCTTCAGGATGCGTTTGCCGAACTCCACCGCGAGATGATCGAAGGCCAACGCGGCAACTTTTTTGGGGTCGGCGGTATCGCCCAGGCTTTTGCGCGCCTGCAGCAGCGTACCGTCCACGATTTCTTTGTACCTCGGCATTTCCGCCGCGGCGGCAATGAGCGAGGGGTTGGTGGTGGAATCCCGAGGCTTGAATTTTTCGATGGATTCGATGTCGCCGGTGTCCGCTACGACTACCGTCATTTTCCGAAGCTGTTCCAGAATCGTGGCCATGTTGATATTCTCCTCGCGCTTCTGCGATTTCAGAATAACAAGCGCAGCCGAGGCCGCCTGTTCCGGGCGCCGCTTACACTGAACTTTGCCCCGTTTCTGCGACGTGAGCCTGCCTGTGCCGCTGGATCAGGCTTTCACCTATGCGCTTCCTTTGACTCTGCAACCGCGCGTCAGGACCGGCACTCGTTTGCTCGTGCCGTTCGGCACGCGGAAACTGACGGGGGTTGTCCTCAATGTACACGATGAGCCCCCGGAAATCGCGGCCAGGGACGCGTTGCGCCTGATCGATGCGGAGCCGGTCCTCGATGCGGAACTGATCGCACTGGGAAAATGGATTTCCGGCTACTACTGCGCGCCACTGGGCGAGGTGCTTCGCTCGATGCTGCCGCTGGCGTCGGATATCCGATCCGGGAAGATCTACACGCTGACCGACGCGGGCCGCGACGCATCGCGACAGTTATCCATCGATCCGCAGGCCGAGGACACGGTCAATCAGGTGATGCAGATGCTGGCGGCGCGCTCGCTTTCGGCAGCCCATATCAAAAAAAAGATTCCACTTGCCGACCGCATCCTGAAATCGCTCGAGCGCCGGGGGTGGATCGCGGTGGAAGCGGTCGCGCACGACCGTGATCCGCTGCGTGCGCCGGCGGCGAAACTGCGCATCGCTCTCGCCGGCGCCGAACCTCAGGGCAAGGTTCCCAAAGCCGAACGCGAACTGCTGGCGTACCTCGCGCTTCACCCCGGCACGCACAATCTGGGCGATCTGGAGAGCAATACGAACTGAACCAAGAAACGACAGAAGAAGA
>CAWBIS010000087.1:0-14486 GCA_963788485.1 Terriglobia bacterium | reverse complement strand
CAGATGGCCGAAAGCGGCTTCAGGCTAGTGGCGGCACGCCGAAGCGAGAAGTCGATGTGATAGAAGCTTCCGCGCCCGAAGTTCCGTGCGGAACTCGTTTTTATATTGCGCGGGCCATGTTGCCACCATCTTTGAAACGTCCAGTTCCGTTATTTTGAACACCACATCGTCGCCGGAAACCAGCCTCAGGTAGTTCAGGTGCGACAACACCTCCCTTGGACGCCTCTGCATGGCGCGCAGCCTGCTCAGAAGAACGTGCGGCTCATAATTGCCCAGGTCGAGAGCGACGGCGGCTTCTGTGGCTTCGGTCGCGGAATCAGTTTCACCGGCGAGCAAGAGAATCCGAGCATGCATGGTGTAAGCAGCAACGTTATCTGGGTGTGCATCCAGATATTTGCGAGCGAGTCTCACTCCCTCTGCCTTGTTGCCGGACCTTAGTAGGAACTCAAAATATGGATTGTAGTTCTCTGTGGCAACGCGATCCAGCGTGATGGCTCGGACGAAGGACTGCTCGGCGCGCGAAAGGTCCTCATTTGACATATAGAGGAAACCAGCGGCCGCATGTAGGTGCCAGAATTCCGCAGCGCGGTCATACACTCGATCCAGCCAACCGGCAGCCCTAGAAATCCATTCTTCTTTGGCGGCGGAGTTCATGTACTCCCTCTTCCAGCGCAGAGCACCGCAGTATGCTTCGGCAATGCCGATTGCCGCCCCAATATGTTGAGGTGCGTGCTGAAGAGCAGACTTGAAATGCAAGATTGAGCGGGTATAATCTCGAAACATTCCCCGCGCGCTAAAGTACTGACCGAGTTTGACCTCCTTAGTTACGGCATGAACCGGATTGTATGAGAACTCGGGCGTATAGGCCTCGCCCTCGGGCACTCTGACGGTTCTGTCCTTGGACGGTTCCGGTAGCGCAATCGCCACGAGGTCGCCGCTGCCTTCTGCGGCGTAATACTTTCGCAGGGTTGATCGGAGATTGGCGGCGGTCACGCGAACATCGGTGGATTCTCCCTGATTGAACTTGCCACCGAAGAGGGCTTTTGCAATAACACGGCCCGGCGTCTTTTTGCCTTCGAGTGCACGGAGGACAACGAGTTCCAAGAGGGCTGCTTGATTCGGCGCGTTTCGGAAACGCTTCATGGCCAACATCCGGCCAAGCTGGTCGCCGATTTCAATGCTCGTTGGGCTCCCGTCGTTCGCCTTCATGAGAATAGTACGCAGCCTTTTTCGTAATTCTATCAAGAATTTGCAGGGACTCTTAACGTCCTTTGCCATTCCGACGAGGCGCATTTGGAAGCAAAGTCAGATTCGTAAGCGCCTCGCAAGAAAGCGATTCGATCCCTGCTCGATCAGGGCGGAGAGATGCCCCTGCGAGAGTTCAATTACTGAATCGAAACAGGAGAAAAAACGTATGAAGAAATCGTTGTTGGTATTGCTCACGGCATTGCTGCAACTCGCAGCATTGGCGCAAGCGCAAAACGTGGGGAGTCCCGAAGCGGGCGGGCAGATTCCGCAGGCGATGAACCTACAGGAGCAGGCGTGGATGAAATCCATGACCGAAAACCTTCAGATCGCCATCGACAAAAAGGACGTGGCCAGCATCACGCAAATCGAGCTTTATTATGCCAAGCACGTAACGATGGGAATGGAGGTGTGCGGCCACGTGATTGACGACGGCACGGTGTTCGACGCCGTCTCAGTGAACGATTCGCACGAGTTGGCGATGGTGATCCGCTGGCTCGACCCGACATCGACCGCCATACGCAGCGCCGTCTTCACGGGGCGCAAGCGGTGCGTGGCAATGGACGGCACGGCCGTTAATGGCAAGTCGATAGTACAGGTGCTTCCGAACTCGGTGGCCTTGAGTCGCCAGCATGCGCTGGTGGCTTGGGAAGCCTATTACTGGAACTCCCCGGCGGAGGCGCGGCCCGGCCTGGCACCCCATCGCGGCATTTTCATCGAGTACGTCTTTGTTGCCGAACTCGATCCGGCCAAGGCTTCTCCTTTGGGAAAGCGCGAGCTTGACGAAAAGAATGGGGATTTTCAGTGGAAGGACGACCCCGAGACGATTGTGGTGAAACCGGGGCTTGCCATCAACCCGGCGACGGCGCAAGCCGCTAAGACCGCGGCAAACGTGACCGCGCCGTGCCCCGCGGTGAAAACGCCGAGTTTCCTCGACAAGCTCAAGCGAAGAGCCGAGCGCAGCCTGGAAAAGGAAGCGCAGAAGGCCGACGCCTCCATCGGCAAGGCAACGGCCGGCGCGGTCGACGGGGGTGCCAGTGATGCCGCAAGCTCCGCCATTGCCGGCGCGAACTCGTCCAGTGGCTGTCCGCCCGCCAAAGGACAGGGAAAGTAGCCACCGCGGGAATGGCCGGGCGCACGCAGTTCCATGCGCCCGGTCTTCTCCAAAACGAAAGGACATTCTTATGGCACGATCCGAACCTTCTCCGTTTGATGTTAGGCCCGGCGTTCCCCTGGGGCGCTGGTCCGCCCGAGGCGGCGACGCGGCGGCTTTGGCCGCGCTCATCGTCCGCCTCCCGCTCAGGAAACTTGTCGGACTTCGCAATCTCGCCTGGGGCTCCATCGCCGTCGTTGCCGGGAGCATGCTCGCGCTTCAGTGGTTTGACAATGTGCATCTTTCCTTCTCCTTGTTTTTCGGCGGCGGCGTGTTCTACGGCAATCACACGTCGCTGCGCAATTTCGCGCTTGCCTGGTTGGCGCTCGCCCTCTTCGAACGCTTCAAACGCCTCGGCGAGGAGCGGCGGGGCGACGAGCCGCATACGCTCTCGCCGGGCGTCAGCCGTCTGGGATTGGCCGAATTCCTACCCTTCGACGCAAAAGTTATCGCGGTCGGGGTGGAGCCTGCCTTGGGCTTCCTCGCCGGAGCGGTGTTGCGGCGCTTTGGCTTCTCGATGCTGGGCTGGGTCGTCATCGTTTCCTCCATTTGTTTTGCCTTGACGGAATGGCGGCTCTACCAGCAGACCAAGGAGCATCGCCGGGATCTGCGCGACTTGGCCAAGGAGGGCGTCTGGGAGTCCGATCTCATGAGTGACAGGCCCGAGTCGGTAAAGGGCGCTCACGGCTCCGATGCGCTCTCGACCGACCCGGAAGCCGCACGAGGAGGCGCGTCATGAAATGGCATGAAATGAGCACGAAGGCGCGGCACAAGGCCATCATCCTCGCGGTCATTGTCGCCATCGGTATTGCGGCGCTTCTGTGGCCGACGGGCAGCATTCGGATGAGGCCAAAGCCGAAGCCGCGTCCGTTTCCCATGCGCAACGCGCCCCTTCCAGGCCAAAGGCCAGCCGCCGGGCGCGAGTCCTATGCCGGTGGCGCGGCCGCGGCCCCTCCGCTCTCGACGCCTCCAGCCTGGCCAGCATCCCCCGTGCGCAGGGACGGCCCCATGCTCGGCAAATGGGAGACCGGGTCGATCGCGCCCACCAAGCGCGGCCTCTGCTCATTGTCGGTGGAGATAAACCGGAAGCCGGGGGAGCCGGACCAGTACGCGGGCGCGGCAACGCTGGGCTGCGTAGCCATCCCAGCGCCCGGCGCCAGGGTGGATATGAATCTCCCCGCGATGATTGCCAGGGCCAGTCCGTTGTTCGCCAATATGTCGGGCACATGGGATAAGGAGGCCATTGTGTTTCGGATCGACAAGCTGATCAATGCCGGTGAGTGCGGATGGACGGGGTTCTCCGTATCGCGGTTCGGCTCGGACAGCCTCGCGGCGGAGTTTCAGGATTCGTGCGGCGGCGGGGCAATGGTGCTGCGCAGGCCGAGATAGGACGGGTGAAGGAGCACGGGGGGCGGCAAAGCTCCCCGGATTTTAAACGAAAGGAACATACGTCATGACAAACAAACCTGAGCATTTCTCGTTGGAAAAGGTAAAGGCGTTGAAGGCTTATTTCCTGCGGCTGCGCAACAGTAGCAGGGGCAAGCCCGAATACGCCGATCTCGATACCACGCTCAAACTCTGCGAGCAGATGATTGCGCTGATGCAGGCCGCGGCGACGCAAAAGGGCTAACGCCATGCCACCGGCACAGAATGCAAAGCCGCGCTTTCATCCGGCGACCCGCATCCGCTCCTTGGGCGAGGGCGAGCCGGATTTCACCATAGCGGACGCCACCTGCCACCTCGCGGTGATTGGCGTGACCGGAAGCGGAAAAACCTCCGGGACGGCGCGCTGGGGAGCGCTGGGATATATGGGGAGCGCCGCGCAGATGGGCATGCTCTTCCTCTGCGCCAAAATCACGGACCCGGCGCAATACGCCGACTGGGCGAAGGAAGCCGGACGCGGTCAGGATGTGCGCGTTTTCGACGCCTCGGGTGACCGCTTCCGGTTCAATCCTCTGGAGTGGCTTGCGAGCCTATCCGGTGAAGGGGCGGGACTCACCATCAACGTGGTCGCGTTCCTCGAAGAGATCATCACCGCGCTGCAGCCGGAGCGCGGAACCGGCGCCGGCGAAAACGTGTTCTGGGAAGACTCGCTGCATCAGCTCCTCGTCGCCGACGTGGAGCTGGTCCAGCTCGCCGGATACGAGCTGAGCTTCCCCACGCTGCGCGACATTGTGCGCAGCGCGCCGCTGTCGCGCGAACAGGCGGGCGACTCCAAATGGCGTGAAGGTAGCGCCTGCTGGTTCTTTCTGGAGAAAGCGCGCGAGCGGTGCGAGTCCCTGGACGCGGAGACGCGGGCGGACTATGCCGAATGCCGCTCCTACTGGCTCGACGACTTCGCCACGTTATCGGAGAAACCCCGCTCGATCATCACGCTGATGTTCACCAAGCTCGTCCAGCCCTTCTGTATGCAACCTTTGCGCAAATTGCATTGCACTGACACTACCCTCAGGCCCGAAGACACCTTCGATGGGGCGGTGATAATCCACGCCCTTCCGACGCACGAATACCGGCTGGTGGGCACCATCAGCGCGCTCGTTTGGAAGTATTCCTGTCAACTCGCGGTTATGCGCCGCAAACCCGCGCCCAGGGGCGAGTATCTTCGGCCCGTTTGTTGTTTTGCCGACGAGGCGGCGGAGAATTTTTTAAGCAAGGGCGATCAGACCTTCGCGTCGGTGGCCCGCCAAAGCGCGGGGTGCCTGTTCTACCTCGGGCAGAACATCAGCCAGTACAGGAAGCGCCTCGGCGGCGACGATGCTTTCGAGGCCTGCATCTCGAATTTTCAGACGCTCGTGGTGCATCAGTCCACGGGGCCTACCTGCCGCTGGATGTCCGAAAGGCTGGGCGAGCGCTGGCAGCGCGTGCCGGGTGTCAGCCGACACGCGCCCGACGCACCGGAGCTGCAGGGCAGCAGCGGTCTCAGCATCGCCGAGCAGCGCCGGTATCTCGTCGAGCCCTCCGAGTTCACGACGCTCGCGCGGGGCGGCGACGCCTATGGCTATGAAGTCGAGGCCATCCTCTATAAGGGCGGGGCTATTTTCGCGAACGGGCTGCCCTATAAGCGGCTGCGGTTTTCGCAGAAGGTGAGCGGAAGATGACGCGGCAAGTTGCAGGAGCGGCACGCGGGGGCGGCGCATGAAGGCCATCGATCGCCCGTGGCAAAAGGGGAGGGTTCTCAGGGAGGGCGAAGCCCGCCATGAGCGCACACATTGCGCAAGCAATGTATAAGTGCGCTCTTCCCCTTACCCAAATCCCGGAGGGCCAAAAATTTTCGCGCCGGGGCTATCGCCCCGTCGGTGGCCAACGCTTGGCCGTTGTCCCGTTGCTCGGGATGCGGTCGGGCAGGGTGCCCGCATAGGTGAAACCAATGGCGATTTATCACGCCTCGATGAAGATTCTTGGACGCCAGGTGAAAGTGCGCGGCAAAGTTGTGCCGGGCCGGTCTAACTCCGCCGTCGCCGCTGCCGCTTACCAGGGCGGACTCAAGCTTGAGGACGAAAGAAACGAGCGCGTACACGATTACCGGCGCAAGGGCGGGGTGGTTTTCTCGACCATACTTCTGCCCGAGGGCGCGCCGGAATGGATGTCCGATCATCAGCGCCTCTGGAACGCTGTCGAGTTCAAGGAGGACGAAAGCAACCGGCATCAGAGCGCCCAGCTCGCGCGTCATCTGGAATTCGCGCTGCCGGTCGAACTGACGCCGGAACAGAATCGCGCGCTGGCCTTGAGTGTCGGCGGCGAGTTCGTCAAGCGCGGCATGGTGGCGCAGGTGAGCGTCCACGAGCCGCAAGCCGATAACGGACAGCGCAATCCGCACACGCACTTGCTCCTCAGCATGCGCGAGGTAAACGCGGAAGGATTCGGCAAGAAAAATCGCGATTGGAACGGCGGCTGGATGGCGGCGGGCGTGCCCGACGGCGGGGCGCTCAAAGGCTGGCGCGCGATGATCGCGGAGCATACGAACGAGGCGCTGGAACAGGCCGGGCACGATGCGCGCGTGGACGCCCGGTCTTACAAGGATTTGGGAATCGACCAGATGCCGACCGTCCATCAAGGCAAGGAAGCAACTGCGCTGTGGCGCAAGGGTGAGGACACACGGTTAGGGGACAAGCAGAAGGTCGTCCAGGCGTTAAACGGATCGCTCGCCTCCGCCAGTGTGCAACGCGCGCCCGAAGAAGAGGAAAGCGCATTTAAGGAACACGGGGTCCGGGATATTTACGAAAGGACGCGCCGCGAACAAAACGCGCCGGAGCCCGCTCAACCCCGGACGGTTCTGACATGGGAATCGGAGAAGGGCCTGCGCCGAAACAGAGACGTGGAGCGGGAGTAAAGGAAATGCCAGACATGACCCCTGAAGAACGAGAAAGAATCGGTCGGGCGCTCGATGGAGCGCTCTTAAGCGATGAACTATCCGGCTTGCCCGAAAGCGAACGGGTAGCACAGCGGCGGGAAAGTCTCGACTTCCACGACAGGATGATGGCGAGCAAAGCGGCGGACGCGGCGCGGGATGCTCTGCACGACAGCGCGTCCTTAAAAGAACCCGGCGGTTACACGGTCCATGAGGCGCGCGACCGCGCTGCGCATACGCCGTCCATCGCGCGCGAGCCGGAGAGGTGAATGACCATGGCGGAGAAACCCAAACCGCGATTTACGGAGAGCGAGCGCTATCTGCTCGACGTGCAGCAGAGGCGCGACATGGCGGAGTTGTACCCGGACGGGCGCGAAGGCCAATGGCTGCGCGAACGCGAGCGCCTCGCGGCGGTAAACCCCGGCGGGCCGGAGGCGCGCCAGATTGAGGAAGAATACCGCCGAGCGTCGCTTCACGCGGACGCATCGGACGGGAGTAGGTTGGAGACGAAAAACGAAAGCGAGGTACGCAAGAGCGTGACACCGGAACAGAAGGAACGCGTGGACCAGGCACTGGGAAAAAGCGAACTCAGCGCCCAAATCGGCGGGGCAAGCGACGTGAGCGCGAAGCCCACGCCGAACGAGCCGACGCCGATGGAGCAGTCGAGGGAGATCGGCCAGGATTTGCAGCGGCAGGGGGTGACGATGGACAAAGAATAAATGACTGGAATGAACCTCTTATCCAGGGTAAGGTTGCCTGAGCATCCTGGAGATCTTCAATGACCGCATTTGACGAAAAATACCGCAAGAAAAACCTTGTGGGCGCGCCCGCGGCCCCGGTCGTGGCGGCCCCCAGGGAACCTATAGGCAAAGAGCCCTATCAGGCATTCAACGCCGTTCCGCAGCCGCAGTTCGAGCTGTGGGTGCGGACCAATTCCGCCAACGCGGACACCGATACGGCTCTGCCCTACAGCCGACGCAATCACATGATTACGGACGGCGGCGGTTTCGTGATTTCCCAGCATTACGACACGCCAGTCATCAGCGTCACGGTGCAGGGGCGGAATCTTCAGGAACTCTTCCGCAAGCTGCTGCGGCATGAAGTCGAATGGCTGATGGAATTCGACCCGCGCAAATGGGCCACTCCGCCCGAGGACGCGCCCTGCATCACCGGCATTGAAATCAAACGCAAGCCGTTGCCGGAGAAAAAGGACGGCGAGTCGCTGCCGGGTGAGAATGCCGTTCCCACGAAGCAGGTATCCCACTAGTCAAGCAGTACCGCTGACCATCGTCTGACGACACGGACTTCCACCTCATTTGGGAGGTAAATGATTGGCTATTTCTTTCCTATCGGCAGCAAGCTTTTCAGCCCACGTCTTGTACGGAGCGGTGGTGGGGCGTTTCATTTCGCTTGCATCTTCGAGGACCTTTTTTATGAGCGCCTCCGCAGCCGTGTCTTTCTGTGGCATATAATCTCCCAAGCGTTGAAATAGTTGGAGAAGACTACTGATAAAGCGCCGTTCGCGCAAGTTAAGATTTGATGACGGCGAGGAGCTTCGATGGACTTTAATAAGCAACTCAATGCGTTGGCGAAGGCCGCGCGGAAAAGCCTGAATCATCCGGTTGGCCAGCAGGCATGGATCAGTGCGATTCAGGAACTAATGCCGTTGCTGCGCCAATATCTGGAACAGAGACTGAACCACAAACATGCCTCGTCCGCGGCTCGGGAAGGGCATCCCCACATGCAGAAGGCATTGCGCGCGGGCGATCAGGGAGAACGGTCGACTCATCTAAAAAATGCCATGAAAGTCTATGAAGTTAATGCTGAAAACGCAACCTATGCCGCCTTCTATGCCAATTTCTCGTTAGGACTTGCGTGCGCTCAGACCGGAGAACAAGCAAAGGGTAGAGCCTTCTTAAAAACCGCTTACAAGATCGGAGAGGCGTGGCTGGAAAACAAGCACGCGAACGTGCGGGCTAATCCTGAGTGGGACATGCAGATGGAGATTGCGCATACACTCGATGGAATAGGTCCAGGATTATAAGGGGGACTCTGGCCCCCGCTGTGACATCTTCTAACGATCCTGTGATGCAGATTTGCAACGGGCGCGGGCCACTAAAATTCGCTGAGGGAACGCCGTTCCGAGGCCGCTCGCTTGCCGCCTGATGCTGTGCATAGGAGACAAGTATGAGGATATTTTTGCATCTTGATTTTCTCTATGGATAGCTGTACCCGATGGCAATCACCCACTAGATTTTGTGTGTGCGGATCACCTCCGGGAGCCATTCGTGTTGTTCATCAACCACGCCACGGACGCCAGGGCAGCCAAGAATTACTTCGCGGAACATCTTTCGCGCTCCGACTATTACCTTCGCGATTCCCAGGAGATCGCCGGACGCTGGCACGGGCGCGGGGCGGAGCTGCTCGGACTCTCGGGCACCGTTGATAAGGATAGTTATTTCCGGCTCTGCGAGAATCTGAATCCCGTCACCGGGGAACCGCTCACGCCGCGCACCAAGGCGGCGCGCCGCGTCCTTTACGATTTCACCTTCAATGCTCCCAAATCCGTGAGCCTCGCCTATGAACTGGGCGGCGACGACCGCATCCTCGACGCAATGCGCGAGTCGGTCGAGGAGACGATGGGCGAAATGGAAAACGCCGTCAAGGTTCGCGTGCGTAAAGAGGGGAGCCTCGATTCGCGCGCGTCGTGCAACATGGTCTGGGCGGAATTCATTCATCGCACCACGCGTCCGGTGGACGGCATCCCCGATCCGCAATTGCATATTCACGGGGTGGCCGCCAACTGCAGTTTCGATCCGGCGGAGCGGCGTTGGAAGGCGGCTGAATTCTCCGACCTTGTCTCCAGCAAAGGCTACTATCAGAGCGCGTTTCATTCGCGGCTCGCCAAGAAGCTCGCCGATTTGGGCTATGGCGTCGAACGCGACGGAAAAAGCTTCCGGCTCAAAGGCATCGACGCATCGGTATGCGAGGAATTCTCGCGCCGCACGGATATTATCCAGGCCGAAGCCCGGCGGCTCGGGCTCACGCGGCCACAGGATATTCGCCCGCTCGGCAAGCTCACGCGCGAAGCCAAGTCCGACACTCCCTTAAGCATGGAAGAGCTGCGCCGGGAATGGCTCAAGCGCATCGATGACGCGGAGCGCGCGGCGATTACCCAAGCACGGGCGGGTCAGGTAACGCAAGGGCTGAGCGCAGGCGAAGCCGTCGATTACGCCGTTTCCCATTGCTTCGAGCGTGCATCCACGGTCGCGCAGAAGAAATTCCTGCAAACGGCGCTCGCCCGGAGCTTAGGGACGGCGAGCGTCGAGGACATTCGCAATGCCGTGGTGGACCGCGACGACATTCTTCAGAAGGGCAAGAACGGCCAGCGTTATGTCACCACGCGCGATGTGCGGCAGGAGGAAATCGACATGGCGGATTTCGTGCGCGATGGCAAGGCCACCCGCCGCAAACTCGGCGGCGACGGAGCCATTGAGGCGCGGCACGACTTAAGCAAGGAACAGAACGAAGCCATGCGCGTGATTCTGGGCTCGCGCGATCGCGTGACCGCGCTCAAAGGCGGCGCGGGAACCGGCAAAACCCGGATGATGCAGGCCACCGTGGCGGGCATCGAGAAAACCGGCGCCCAAGTCTTCACCTTTGCGCCCAGCGCCGACGCCTCGCGCGGCGTGCTACGCAACGAGGGATTCGCCGATGCGGAAACGGTAGAGCGGCTGCTTATCGACCCGGAAATGCAAAAGCAAGTTCGGGGCCAGGTCATCTGGGTGGACGAGGCCGGGCTGCTGTCGGTCAGAGATATGAAACGCCTGTTCGACGTGGCCCGTGCGCAAAATGCCCGCATCGTGCTGTCCGGCGATACCAATCAACATAACGGGGTGCAGAGAGGCGATGCACTCCGAATTCTGGAAAACAACGCTGGCATACGAACCGCCAGCTTAAGCGAAATTCGCCGCCAGACCGATGCCGGTTACCGGCAGGCGGTCAAGGCCATCAGCGAGGGCGATGCTATCGATAAGGACGGCATCACCGGGGTGGAGCGCGGCCTTTCCATCCTCGATGGGATGGGCGCGATTGTCGAGACCGCGGGGCCGGAGCGATATCGGCAGATTGCGGCTGATTACGCGGATATCGCCGCCCAACGGAAGGCAAACGGCGAGTTGAAGACTTCCCTCGTCGTGGCTCCGACCCACGCGGAAATCCGCCACGTGACCGACGCCATACGCGAGACCCTGAAATCGCAAGGCAAGCTCGGGGCGAGGGAGCGGGAATTCACTGCGCTGCGCCCCTGCAATCTCACGGAAGCGGAGCGCACGGACGCCACCAATTACCTGTCCGGCGAGGTGATCCAGTTCCACCAGAACGCCAAGGGCTTCAAACGCGGCGAGCGCGTGACGGTCACAAGCGCCGACACGGCCGGCGTCCACGTCACGCGCTCTGACGGCGGCGGCGCGGTGCTGCCGTTTGCGGAGGCGAAGAAATTCCAGGTTTATCGTCCGGAAACGCTCGGCCTCGCCCGAGGCGACAAGCTCCGCATCACCATGAACGGGTTTGTGCCAGAAACACGGGCGGGGCTGAGGAAAGACAAGGTCCGGCTCAATAATGGCGAGATTTATGAAGTGGACGGATTCACGCCCAAAGGCGACATCCGGCTGACCAATGGCTGCGTGCTTCCCAGCAACTACGGCGGGCTCAGCTATGGCTATGCGACCACCTCGCACGCGAGCCAGGGCAAAACCGTGGATATTCCGCTAGTCGCACTCGGCTCGGAATCCTTTCCCGCAGCCAACCGGGAACAGCTCTATGTGAGCCTGAGCCGTGGCCGGGAGGCCGTCCGGCTTTATACCGACGATAAGGCCGCGATGATGGAGGCCGTACAGGGCAGCGCCGCGCGTCTCTCCGCCACGGAACTGATGGAGGATGAGGAACCGCGGAAAGCTCGCCGGAATCTGACCGGGGAGCGCCTCCACCGGCATGCGCGCCGCGCGAATCACCGGCGTCGCGAACGCAACGCGGCGCGAGACTACCTCGCCGCTTACGAAGCTCGGCAACACATCAAGGGTCACGGCCATGAAGGACATTGATGCTCTTCCCTCCTCAGTACTGTCGTTCAGCAAGCTCGTCAGGAAGGAGCCAGCGGATTCGGGGGAGGAAAAGGAGGGCGCTGGCAACTATCGGGAAGCGCGCGCCAGAGCGCGGGAAGCGCCGATGCTCGATGTCGTGTTTACGGATGGGAGGATAGAGAGCTTCGATTACAGCCTGCCCAGGCGGGTCACTTATCTGCCGGAGGGAAAGCTGATCGTGCGGTTCGGCGGCGACACCATATCTGCCGTGGGCTCGAATCTCGGCCGCGTCCGGGAGCAGATCGTTGAGGGCCGGAGGCGGTTTATCCGGGTTGGCACGGAAGCCGAGGACGGGATAAATCCCGAGGATGCGCCGCATATCGAGAGCATCGAGATTATGGAGGCGGATTCGTAATTTTTCTTCGATTAAGGCATGCGCACAAAATCGAGAGCACATGGCGCCGATTCACCCGCGGAGACCATGGAGACGCGCCATGCGCGGTGGAATGCCTGGAATCGGCTGTGCCCGTGACGTGCGCGGGCAGTTGCGTGTCCCCAGCGCTCCCGGTGATACGTGAGGCCCTCTTGGGGCCTCCTCGCCCGCGGTCTCCGCCTCGTAGTGCATTCGCGCCCGGTCAAGCGCGGCGTCGAAGTCGAAGTTATTGCGGTCGCTCCAGTGCATTAGATCGGTGAGCAAATCGCCCAGCGCGTCCTCGGCGTCCGCGCCGGTGGCTCTACGGAAGGCTCGCAATGCGGCTTGCGCCCACTTGGCGCGATCATCGTTCAGATTCTCCGGGTCGGGAGGCAGAGTGCGGTTGCTCTGGCTGGCGTTGCTGTTTCCGGCGTCGCCCGTGGGCTGAATGGCGGCCCGGCCCGATGGTGTCGTTTTGCCGGTGACTTTTGATTTCATGAGGACTCTCCTTTTCGCGTCGAAGCCGCGTCGTGCGGCCTCGCTTGCGGCCCGATAACGCGGGCGTTGAAGGGAGCGGGTCATAGCATTTTGCTTGCGCGGGGAATGCCCGAAGGGCAGGGGAAAATGCGTCATTGACCCTAGCGACCGGCGCCCGCAGCGTGGCCGTCACAAAGCGAGCGGCAGGAGTGCGGTCGAACCTGAAAGGAGTCCGGGGGAATCATCCGGGCAAGCGGTGTCTATCGGGCAATGGGCCTGAACATCAAAGGACGATTGAACCACCGCGCCGGACGAAGCGCCCTTGAGCCGAACCCGAAAATCAGGTATGACGCGCGGGAAATGGCAGAGATCGGTCCGGATAGCGCAGCAAGGCAGCAACGTCGCAGGCGGCTTGAACGTTTTGCGCGCAATGAACGCATCTTCCCCGGCGGCGATCATCCGACCGGCAACTGCGGAGCCTGCGCGCGCATCATCACGGACCGGTTCGGCGGGAAGGTCGTCGGTTACTACCATGCCGACAATCCGACTGCCCGCGTCGGAGAGGTCGAGTACGGCCACGACTTCGCCATCACGGAGGACCGATTCCTCGTCGATCCGTGGCTGTTCCATTACTACGGCGATTCCCCGGTGCTCGATTTGACGATTGCCGCCGACGCGGCTGAAGCCGCGGCGCGCTACGGGCCGGAGGAGAACTGGAAACCGCTGCCGTCGCGGCAGAGTTTGGTCGAGGTATCGCGGGCCAGAGGAAACGGATGGGCTCGGTAGGGCGAACAAAAGGCAAACACCGGTACAATGGAGCACATGGCCGCCACCTTGAAAGATGTGTACTGCTACCAGCGGGGCTCCGAGGATTGCTACAAAATCGGCAGGACGAAAGTGACGCCCGAGAAGCGCAAGGGCGGTTTCTCCACCGGGTCGCCCGTGAAATTCACGCTGCGCCGGACTGAGAAGACGGCGCACCCGACCAAACTCGAAAAACACATCCACGCGCTTCTTAGCGCCAGGCGGGCGGAGAATGGCGAGTTCTTCTTCGTGACCCTACAGGAGGTGGACAAGGCTTTTGACGAGGCGGTCGCGTTCGTAGAGCAAGCTCAGGAGATTATCGAAAACGCCGCCCGGCTGAAAAAGCGCAAGCCCGCGGACACGATGCTGGATCGGACACCTGACATCCTGACCCTCTATAAGGAGCTGCAAGCCAAGCAGCGCGAGTGCTTCCTTATGGAGCGGAAAATTGAGGTTCTTGAGAGCAGGATGCAGCTGGCGATCGGCGACAACAGCGGGATCGAGGGAATAGCGTCATGGAAATGGCGCGATAGCTGGACGCTCGACCTGAAGAAATTCCAGCAGGCGGAACCGGCCGAGTACGAGATCCTCTTTGACAAATACAAACGCAATTCGGGAAGCCGGTATTTCGACCTTGCGAAAGGAATTCTGACCGAGGCGGATTAGCGGGAAGCCTCAGGAAATGGTGCTTTCCTATTTCACTTTGCGGGATGACCGGGCGAAAAGCGTCATTCCGCCCGGCGACTGCGCAAACCCTACAGCGCTCTTTTGAAAGCGCGGGTTTGCTTCGTCGTAGACACCTATGCTTATGCGGGCCAGGGATTACGAAAGACCCGTGAAGTCGGAGCGCCCGCGGCGCGCGATGGCCGTCCGCTTAGAGGCCGCCGGTTGTTCATGATTTATTAATGGATTTCCGATAGGCTGCTATTCGCAGCCCCGTGATGCGGAGAGACTCCCCCGGAACTC
>CAWBIS010000086.1:0-17967 GCA_963788485.1 Terriglobia bacterium | reverse complement strand
CGAGCGCGGGCGTGGCATTTTCTTCATTCGCTCGCTGATGGATCATGTCGAATATCGAAAGACGGAGTCCGGCAATGTGCTCGAAATGAAAAAGAGGATCGCCTGAACCCGGCCGCCCCGCGCCATGGCCTCCCGGAACGCCATTCGCCGGGTCAGCCGAGTTTGTTCCCGGGGCTAGTTGTTGACGACGGCATGCCTTGGGAAAATGACCTTAGAAACCTGCTCGCCCGCGCCATTCGACGGTTCGGTTTGGAACGCTTGACGTTCCCCTATGAGAAAGGTTTTCCACCAGATTACCGCGCGATTGTTTCTCCTCGGCTCGCCGTGCGCGACGTTCTGCGTTTGGAGATGGCGATCAAAAGTGGAAGGGACGCGCTGGATTTGCGTCCACCCGGCGTCGACGACGGCGGCGCGTTCCATCGGCTCACCGTGTACGGCGAGACGCCGCGCGATCTCGATGCGATCATACCGCTATTGCGGAATTTAGGTTTGCGCGTTGTCGATCAGATCCAGTTCGTCCTCACGATCGATCGGCGCCAGTTCTATATCCGGAAGTTTTTCGTGAAGGCGATCAATGGCGCGTCCGACGGCCTCACAAACTATAAGCGGCCCGTGCTTGAGGCGCTGGATGCGTTGCTGTCCGACCAAACGGATGACGACGCGGCCCACGCCATAATCACGGCGCTCGAAATGAAAATCAGGTGGATTCCGTGCACCAGCGCCTGCGGAACATTGCCCAGCAGAGTCCTGAGCAGCGCCGCGCCATTCGCATATTGTCCAAACATCGCGTCCAGTTGCGGGCGCACCTGGGTCAGCTTCAGCGGATTCAGGAATGGCTCCAGCAGATTGGGAGGCGTTCCCGGCGGTACGCCTTTGGGAAAGTCAGTCTGGTAGTTCGTGAGCAGCACGGCG
Organism: Terriglobia bacterium; assembly: GCA_963788485.1. GTDB lineage: Bacteria > Acidobacteriota > Terriglobia > Bryobacterales > Bryobacteraceae > BOG-234. Next base: position 17,055 of record CAWBIS010000086.1, on the reverse strand, counting down.
CCGAAGATAGCGACGCCGACCGTGCTGCCGATGGACCGGAAAAAGGTCGGCAGCGCGCTCGCCGCGCCCATGTGCTCGCGCGAAGCCGCGTTTTGAATGGCCACCGTATAGACCGGCATCAGCAAACCCATGCCGACCCCGGCGACCAGCATGGCTGTGAGGACATCGGCGCGAGCCGTCTGCGTACCCATGCGCGCAAACAGAATCATTCCCGCCGTAATCAGGATGGAGCCCACCACGGCGGAAGGCTTGTAAGTCCTCAGCCGCAGGTTCATCTGGCCTGTGGCGATACTTCCCACGACTGACGACAGCAGCAGGGGCGTCAGCAGGTTGCCCGATTCGGTGGCGGAAACGCCCAGCACGCCCTGCATGAACAGGGGCAGGTAGATGATTACGGCAAACATGCCCATGCCGAGGATGAACGAAGCCACCGAGCACATACTGATGACCGGCGTTCGGAACAGCACCAGCGGGATCAGCGGCTCGATCGCCTTGGTCTCGAGGTAAATGAACGCGACCAGCATCGCCACCGCCATCACCAGCAGCAACTGCACACGCGCGGATGCCCAGCCGTAGTCCGTGACCCAGGTGAGGGCCAGCAGCAGCGGCACGATGGACAGGATCAGTGTGCTCACGCCGGCCCAGTCGATGCTTCGTTTGATGCCCTCGGGCCGCCAGTAGGGGAACCAGAAATAGATGGCCACAATAGCTACAATTCCTACCGGCAGGTTTACATAGAAGCAGGCGCGCCAGGAAATATGGTCGGTGAGCCAACCGCCCAGGGTCGGGCCGAAGATGGAAGAGAGCCCGTAAGTCGCCGCGAAGAAGCCCTGGTATTTGCCGCGTTCGGCGGGGGAAAACACGTCGCCGATGATGGTGAACGCGAGACTCATCATCATGCCGCCGGCCACGCCCTGCAGCCCGCGCGCAATGATCAGCTGGTTCATGCCGTCGATGTGCAGGAAGTTCATTTTCCCCGCAGCGCCGCATAGCGCCGAGGTCAGCATGAAACCGCCTGCGCCACTCATGAAGAACCATTTACGCCCGTAGATGTCAGAAAGTTTGGCGAAGATCGGAATGGCGAGCGTCGACGTCAGTAAATAGGTTGTTGAAACCCACGGGTACCGGTCGAACCCGGAGAGTTGTGCGATGATTCGCGGCTCGGCCGTACCCACAATGGTCTGATCCAGCGAGGCCAGCAGGACCGAGAGCAACAGTCCGGTCATGGTGCCCAGCAGTTGGGCCCATGTCAGACGGACGAGTCCCGACGTATGAAACTCAGGTTGAACCGCGGCTGTGCTCATGATGGAGGGCTTTTCTCAGTATCTCCGATCAAAAAAGTTTCTCAGCCCCCATCGTAATTTTCCTGAGAAAAGCTACCCTGCTTTGCACGATACCCTCGTGATCACTGCATCCGATTCCACGCGCAAATGGGAAGTGCAACTACGCAAGGGCTGCGTCGAACTGGCGGTTCTGGCAGCACTGTGGGAGGGCAGGCTCTATGGCCTGCAGGTGTTGCGGCGTCTCGAATACTTTTCCGGTATGATCGTGTCCGAGGGGACGATCTACCCCCTGCTGAACCGCCTTGCGGCAGCCGGCTGGGTTGAGTCGGAATGGCAGGAGACGTCCATGGGCCATCCGCGGCGGTATTACGTTCTGACTCAGCAAGGGCGAAACCGGGTACTCCAAATGTCCCAGACATGGTCCAAACTCTCAGGCACCATTGATCAACTCCTTTCCAGACTGGAACCTTGCCACGCCGCACCGCAACCACCGCGCGGCTGAGCTCGCGATCAGGGCTTCCCGTATTCGGTGATCCACTTCGGCGGATCGGTTTCGAGGCTGCCGTTCACTATAACGTTCCGCTCTTTGGCCCATCGATATCCCCACATAGGCCCGTACTTTGTGACCCAGGCGTCGGCAGTCCGATAAGCCACGTCCGATTGCGCCTCGCTCAAAGAGACGAACCGATAGTGTTTATCTTCGAAATTTTTCAGCACCTCATCGATAACATCCCCATTCAAACGGTTGTCGTGGAGCAGCATGACTTCCGGCGGCTCATAGCCAAGTACCTTCCGATTCAGCCCGGCATAGTAATCGATCTCGACGCTGGTATACGCAAGGTAATCCGTCCGCAGTCTGCGAGCCGAAGCCGCATCCTTCCTCGCCAGCATGCGCACGTAAGCGTTATTGAAAACATAATCGGAAGTATCGATCGTGCAGACCGCGACCCGATATCCGCGCTGCCGCAGAAACGCAGCGATCGCGTCATGTTTCTCCCGGGTATCTCCGGTGTGGTTGAAGGGAAAACGAAAAAACCGGGCGGTATTACCCGCCTCTCCATGAACGATCTCGTTTTCAATCTGCTCCACGGACAAATCGTTGAAATCGGGATGCGAGTAAGAATGATTCCCCAGATCGAACCCGCGTTCCGTCCAGGCTCTGAGCGCCGTGGTCCCCTCGGCTCGTGTTCGAATCACGAAACCCGTCACCGGGACGTTATGTTTTTGAAAGGAATTGAGCAGTTTCTCTCCGCCCGCGCCGGGCAGATCGTCAACCGTTATAGCGACGCTGCGCTGCCGGGCAAAAGCGGCGGCCGCGGCGGATAACGCCAGGGCAATGGTGAAGGCTCGCATCTCACCGCCGGATTGCCATGAACGGTTGAAAACTAATTCCCCATGACTTTCCGGCGCCAGAGTTCCCACGCCCGGCGGTAATCGTCGGCGACTGACAGCTTTCCCTCCTCCGGCGTCAGGTAGGTTACATTCCGGCTCAGCCCCATCGCCTGGGCCTGCACGCGCGCATTCAGATCCAGATAGATGCATCGCCCCACGACCAGCGGTATGGAGGCCCCGACCACTACCGCGCCATGTCCCCGCATCAAGGCCGCCGGCCTGTTGCCCAGCGTCTGCGCCAGGGCACGACCCCGCGCGGCGTCGCGGATGAGCAGATCCGTCATGCCCGCGGTTTTCCGGATCTCGAAGACCGGTATGCCTTCCGCGATGAAACCGGCCAGACCGAAGATCGCACGCAGCGGTACGTCGGTCGCGCCAAATGGAATCAGCGAAGGCGTGTGGCAATGCACTACCGCGTTGACGTCCGGCCGCGCTTTGTAAACCTCGCCGTGAATGAACCGCTCGAGAAACAGACTCGCGCCGCTGTTCCCGATCACTTTGCTGTCGAGGTCGTATTCGAGGATGTCGTTGGCCGTCACCAGGTCCGCCGCCAGGGCCCGCGACATGAGGTAATGCTGCGGATTGCGCTCGCTGCGCACGCTGATGTGGCCATAGGCGTCGAAGATCTCGTGCGAGGCGAGGATGCGATCCGCCGCGACGAGGTCGTCGATCTGATTCGATGCGTTTTCCTGTGCGGACATTCTGGTCAGACTCGCGGCAATGGAAACGCAACGGAAGAACTCTCTGCGATTCATAACGGCGTCTCCAGCCACCCTTCACTATAATCGGGACAGTGCCGAGAGTCACCTTCCTTCCCGCAAATGAGACGTTCGAATTCGAAGCCGGCAAACTGCCCTATAAAGGGCATGGCAAACCGGAATCGGTGCTGGATATCGCCATGAATTTCGGCTTTCATCTGGAGCACGCCTGCGGCGGGAGCTGCGCCTGCACGACTTGTCACGTGGTGGTGAAGGAAGGCGACGATAATCTGTCCGAGATGGAGGACGACGAGCTCGACCGGGTAGAACAGGCAGCCGACTATCAGCTGCATTCCCGGCTTGGATGCCAAGCTGTGGTGAAAGGCGATGTCATCGTGAACATCCCGGACTGGAATCGTAATTATGTCAGCGAGGGTCATTAGTCTGTGCCAGGCGGGTTATTGAACCCGCGGCGGATGGGCGATCCACCCGCGTAGGCGCGAACGACGGGATGGGCACCCAGCCCAGTCCGCTATACTGAGGCGTTTCCCTCCATGAATCCCGACCTCCTGGCCTTCGGATTCCTCGAGTACGTCGTGTTCCTGCTTTCGACGACGTGCCATGAAGCGTCGCATTCGCTGGTGGCGAAATGGGGCGGCGACACCACGGCGCTCGAAGGCGGGCAGGTCTCACTCAATCCCCTGCCGCACATCCGGCGCGAGCCGTTCGGTATGGTGATTATGCCGCTGCTCGGAATCGCCACGCAAACGGGACTGATCGGCTGGGCCAGCGCGCCGTACAACGCGGAGTGGGCGCAGAAGCACCCGAAACACGCCGCCCGAATGTCGCTGGCGGGACCGGCCGCGAACTTCAGTCTTGCGATCGTAGCGGCCATTCTCATGCGGATCGGCATGGCGTTGGGTTCGTTTATTCCCGTTACCCCTTCGTTCTCCCAGATTGTCGCTCCGGCTACTCCGGGAGGTATCGGGGAAGGTGTGGCGACCATCCTCAGCCTCTTTTTCTCGTTGAACATTCTTCTCGGTTTCTTCAACCTGATCCCGTTTCCGCCGCTCGACGGTTACGGTGTTCTGGGGCTGTTTACCACTGAAACGGGGGCACTGCGGCTGCAGGCGCTGCGGTTGAAAATGGGCGCGTTCTCGTTCCTCGGCCTCGTGATCGCCTGGCAACTTTTCGACCGGATCTACCCCGACATTTTCGCCCTCGGACTGAACGCATTTTATGCAGGCTATCGTTTCTCCTGAATCTCGATAGGGTTGGTCCTGTATCCTATAGTCAGGAAACCTGTGGACCACCTTGATCTGCTCGAAGCCGAGAGCATTCATATCATTCGCGAAGTTGCGGCGGAGTTCTCGAACCCGGTCATGCTTTATTCGATCGGCAAAGACTCCTCATGCATGGTGCGGCTGGCTCAGAAAGCGTTCTATCCGGGCCGGATTCCGTTCCCCCTGCTGCATATCGATACCACCTACAAGTTCCGCGAAATGATCGAGTTCCGGGACGAGTTTGTGAAATCGATCGGGGCGAAATTGATTGTCCACACCAATCGGGAGGCGATTGACGATGGCGCCAATCCGCTCCGCCTGGGGACGCAGAAGTGCTGTTCGCTCTTGAAGACCAAGGCGCTGCTCGACGGCTTGGCTGAAGGCGGATACGACGCCGCATTTGGAGGCGCGCGCCGGGACGAAGAAAAGTCGCGGGCCAAGGAGCGGGTTTATTCGTTTCGGGACGAGTTCGGTCAGTGGGATCCCAAGAACCAGCGCCCGGAACTCTGGAACGTATACAACTCGCGGGTTGACAAGGGACAGCACATCCGCGTGTTCCCGCTTTCGAACTGGACGGAACTGGACGTCTGGCAGTACATCGAGCGGGAGCGGATTCCCATCGTGCCGCTGTATTACGCGAAGCCGCGTCCGATGGTGGTGCGGGGCGGGGCGTTGATTCCGACCGAACAGGAATTCATGCTGCATCCCGGGGAGAAACCCCAGATGGTGATGTGCCGCATGCGGTCGCTCGGTTGCAGCCCCTGCACCGGTGCGATCCGCTCCGAAGCCGATACGATCGAGAAAATCATCGACGAGATGAAGCTGGTGCGGCGCTCGGAACGCGAAAACCGGGTCATCGATCACGATCAGGAAGGTTCGATGGAGATCAAGAAGCGCGAGGGGTACTTCTAGCTTGAGCCTGCTTCGTTTCTCCACCGCCGGCAGTGTCGACGACGGCAAAAGCACCCTGATCGGCCGCCTGCTTTACGATTCCAAAGGCGTCTATGAAGACCAGCTGGCGAGCGTGGCAAAAGCCTCGGCCAACGGCAGCGGCGGTCACATCGATCTGGCGCTGCTGACCGACGGTCTGCGCGCCGAACGCGAGCAGGGCATTACGATCGACGTCGCGTATCGCTATTTTTCGACGCCGAAACGCAAATTCATCATTGCCGACACACCGGGCCACGAGCAGTACACGCGCAACATGGCGACCGGGGCCTCCAACGCCGATCTCGCGATCATCCTGATCGACGCGCGCAACGGCGTCCTGCAGCAATCGCGCAGGCATGCTTTCATCGCCAATCTGCTCGGCATCAAACATTTCGTCGTCGCCATCAACAAGATGGACCTCGTCGGTTTCGATAAGGGCGTCTACGACGCGATCCTGAGCGAGTTCACGGGGTTCATGAAGCGCATCGGCGCGCCGGATGCGCTGTTCATTCCCATCAGCGCGCGGGATGGCGATAACGTGGTCACAAAGAGCGATCGCACTCCCTGGTATGAGGGGCCGGCGCTCCTTGAATTCCTGGAGGAAGTTCCCACGGATGCCGGGAATGAGTCGTTGCCGGCGCGCTTCCCGGTGCAGTACGTGCTGCGGCCGAATCTCGATTTTCGCGGCTATGCGGGACAACTGGCTTCAGGCACGCTGCGCAAGGGTGACCTGGTGCTGGCCCTGCCCGCGCGACGCCATTCGCGCATCGAACGTATCGTGACATACGATGGCGATCTGAACGCGGCGTGGGCTCCGCAGTCGGTCACGATTTGTCTCGAGGACGAGATCGACATCAGCCGCGGCGATATGATCGTGCCGGCGCTCGCGCCGCCGCACGTGGCACGGCGTTTCCGCTCCAGCATCGTGTGGATGAACGCGAAGCCGCTGGAACCGGGCCGCAGCTATTTCATCAAGCACACATCGCATCAGGTACGAGGGGTGATCCGCGGCATTCACCATCGTCTGGATGTGAATACGCTCGAGCACGTCGAGGCGCAGCGTCTGGAGTTGAATGAGATCGGCGAGATCTCGGTGGAGACGCATCGCCCTCTGTTCTTCGATTCCTACAAACAGAACCGCACGACCGGCGCGTTCGTCGTGATCGATCCGCTCTCGAACGAAACTCTCGCGGCGGGAATGATCATCGACGTCGAGGGCAAGGAAGAAACCCGCGGCCAGGTGACGGACGCCGAGCGGATATCCCGCTATGGTCATCGTCCGGCAGTCGTTGCAGTGGACGATTCCGAAGCGGCTCTGCTGCTGGAGCGCGAATTGTTCGAGCGCGGCGCTCTGGTTGCCGTCGTGGCGGAGGCTGATAGCGCCGGCGTTGCCCTGGCGAAGGCTGCGGGCCTGATCCTGATTGTGACCGGTACCGCTCCGGCCGGTTCGATCGATGCCCGCCGTATGGCGACGCACGAAGCGGTCGCGGTGCTTGAACGCCGCGCCGTCCTCGTTGGCCACGAAGAGCAACTTGTCGAAGGCGAAGGCATTTAGGCGACCCGACTCCTTTTCGGATTCCGGAAATCTCCTTAAGCTCTAACCTCCGCCGTCTCCGCGCCCTCTGTGGAGCATCGACTTTTCACGGAAAGAGGCTTGTCGGATTGCAATCGGCCGATCCCGCCCAATGGAATTCAACATGCATCACCTTGCCGCATGCGTGTGGATGGTCAGGTTTCAGAGGCCTGCTGAAACAGGTGACGAATGCGCGAGGAACGAGACACAGGCATCCGGACCGATGCCACACAGCGGCTTGAGCCAGGTACCGAGCCTGCCCTATTGCCTGCGCCCGATAACGGAAAACCCGTCCTGCTGGAACCGGTCAAGCCCATGGCGCTGGAGCCGGCGAAGCCTGCACCGGCGGGACCTTCGCAACCCGGACCCGGAAAAGAGAAACCCCCGAACCCGGCGCCGGGGAAACCCGCCGCGGCCGCCCCACCGCGGAGGCACACCCGGCTGTGGACAGCGCTCGGCATTCTCGCGCTGATAGCCCTGTTTCTGGTTTACCGTTCGTGCAGCGGCAATTCGAGCACCGCGAAGAAAGGCAATGGTGGAGTGAATGGCCGCGGCGGCGAGCAGGCTGCGGCGGCAATTACGGCGGCGCCATCGAAGACGGGAAACATCAACATCTACGTCGATGCGCTTGGCACGGTGACACCCATCTACACGGTGACGCTTTACAGCCAGATCACGGGTCAGGTACTCGAGGTGCATTACCGCGAAGGACAAATGGTGAAGAAGGGCGATCCGCTGATCGATATCGATCCGCGCCCGTATCAAACCACGCTGACGCAAGCGGAAGGCAACCTGGAACGCGATCAGGGATTGCTCGCCGAAGCGGTCATGGATCTGAAACGATACCAGGCTGCATGGGACAAGAACGCCATCCCCAGGCAGGAACTCGAAGATCAGGAAAAGATCGTGCAGCAGGATCAGGGCACGGTCAAGGCCGATCAGGGGACCGCCGACTACGACAAGGTGCAGTTATCCTACTGCCACATCGTATCTCCCATCACTGGACGCGTGGGGCTTCGCCTGGTCGACCCAGGCAACACGGTGTTTTCCGGCAACTCTTCCACACTCGCCGTCATTACACAACTGCAGCCGATCACCATCGTATTCAACGTTTCGGAAGATAATCTGGCGGAGGTTCAGTCGCAGTTGCGAGGCGGAAGAACGCTCGAGGTGGATGCCTACGATCGCTCAAACGAGAAGGAGATCGAAGCCGGGAAACTGACCTCGCTCGACAACGAAGTCGACACCACGACGGGAACGATCAAATTCCGCGCGGAGTTCCCCAACAAGAATCTTTCCCTCTTTCCCAACCAGTTCGTCAACGCCCGGCTGCTGGTGAAGACGCTGAGGAACGTGGTTCTGGTACCCGCGGCGGCAGTGCAGCAGAACGGCACCAGCGCATTCCTATACGTTGTCAAGCCGGGTAACACGGTGGCAGTCCAGCAGGTGACCGTGCTCACCAGCAATGAGCGGGAGAGCGCCGTGCAAGGCCTGAACGCAGGTGTAAACGTGGCTACCAGCGGCTTCGACCGGCTGGATAACAACGTCACAGTGTCCGTCAATAACACGCCGCCGAGCCAGCCGAACAATCAGGGCCATGGCAGTACCTCGGGGCCAGGCGGCAGCACCACTCCATGAGAACTCCGAGAACTGCGAGAACTGCGAGAACTGCGAGAACTGCGAGAACTGCGGCATGAGTCCTTCGAGGCCGTTCATTCTGCGTCCGGTGGCCACGTCCCTGCTGATGGCGGCCATGTTTCTGGCCGGCGGAGTGGGGTTCCTGCAGCTTCCCATCTCGGCGCTGCCGGAGGTCGATTACCCCACTATTCAGGTGCTTACCTTCTATCCCGGAGCGAGCCCGGATGTGGTGGCTTCGGCCGTAACCGCGCCGCTCGAGCGTCAGTTCGGCGAGGTAGCCGGGCTCAGCCAGATGACGTCGACCAGCGCGGGCGGCGTATCGGTGATCGTGATGGAGTTCCAGCTCAGCCTGGATATCGATGTAGCCGAACAGGAGGTACAGGCGGCGATCAACGCAGGTCAGAGCTACCTGCCGGCGAATCTGCCGACGCCTCCCGTCTACAGCAAGTCCAATCCCGCCGATGCGCCGGTACTAACCCTGGCCCTGACTTCGAACGAAATGCCGCTCTCTCAGGTGGAAGACCTCGCCGATACCCGGCTCTCGCCGAAAATTTCGCAGATGTCGGGCGTAGGCCTCGTCAGCATCTCCGGCGGCGAAAAGCCCGCCGTACGCATCCAGGCAAATCCTACCGCTCTCGCCGCGTACGGCATCAATCTGGAAGATCTTCGCACCGCGCTTACCGGCAACAGCCTGAATTCCGCCAAGGGGAACTTCGACGGGCCTTCGCAGGACTACACGATCAACGCCAACGACCAGCTGCTGTCGAGCGGCGATTACAAGTCCGTCGTAGTCGCTTATCGCAATGGCGCACCGGTTATGCTCACCGACGTGGCGCGCGTGGTCAATGGCGTGGAGAATAACAAACTCGCGGCGTGGATGAACACGACGCCCGCGGTGATTCTGAATATCCAGCGGCAGCCCGGAGCCAACACCATCACCGTGGTCAACAGCATCGAGAAGCTTCTGCCGCAGCTGGAGACGTCGCTTCCGCGCTCGGTGCATGTGCAGATCGTGACGGACCGTACCACCTCCATCCGGGCTTCAGTCGCCGATGTCGAATTTGAACTGATGCTGACCATCGGCCTTGTGGTCATGGTCATCTTTCTTTTTCTGCGCAGCCTTTCCGCCACCATCATTCCGAGCATCGCGGTGCCGCTTTCCCTGGTCGGCACCTTTGGCGTTATGTATCTCGCGGGCTACAGCCTGAACAACCTGACGATGATGGCGCTGACCATCTCCACTGGATTCGTGGTGGACGACGCCATCGTCATGATCGAGAACATCACGCGTTACATCGAGGACGGCGACACGCCTATGCACGCCGCGTTGAAGGGCGCCGAACAGATCGGCTTTACCATTCTGTCTCTCACGGTATCCCTGATCGCGGTGCTGATCCCGCTGCTCTTCATGGGCGATATCGCGGGACGCCTGTTCCGTCAGTTCGCGGTGACTCTCGCCGTGACCATCATCCTCTCCGCTTTCGTGTCGCTGACGCTCACCCCGATGATGTCGGCGCGGCTGCTCAAGTACACGCCTCCCGAAAAGCAGGGACGATTCTACCGGTACTCCGAGAACGTATTCGACCGCATCATTCAGTTCTATGGCCGCACGCTGAAATTTGTGCTCGGCTATCAGACGATCACGCTGCTGGTGGCGGCCGCCACGCTTGTAATCACGGTCCTTCTCTATACCACCATTCCGAAAGGATTCTTCCCCACGCAGGATACGGGCATCCTGCAGGGGATCTCGCAGGCGCCCGCCTCCACTTCTTTCGAATCGATGACACGAATGCAGCAGGAACTGGCCAAAGTTCTGCTGGCGGATCCGGCGGTCGAAAGTCTCTCGTCATTCATCGGAGCGGACGGGACGAATACCACGCTGAACAGTGGACGAATTCAGATCAACCTGAAGCCGCTCAAGCAGCGCGGGATCTCCGCGACCCAGGTGATGCAGCGGCTGGGGCCGAAGCTTGACCAGGTGGCGGGAATCAAGCTCTATATGCAACCCGTGCAGGATCTCACGGTGGATGACAGCGTCAGCCGCACCGAGTATCAATACACGCTGGAAGATCCGAATCAGACGGAGCTGAACTCAGTTGTGCGGGATCTCACGGCAAAGCTGAAAAGGCTTCCTCAACTGGCCGACGTGGTAACGGATCAGCAACTGGGCGGCCTGGCCGAATCGCTCTCCATCGATCGCGCCACGGCCTCGCGTTTCGGCATCACGCCGTCGACCATCGACAACACCCTCTACGACGCTTTCGGCCAGCGCCAGATCAATACGCTTTATACGCAGCTCAATCAATATCACGTAATTCTGGAAACCGACCCGCAGTTTCAGGTGAACCCGCGCAAACTGAACGATATCTATATCCAGGCGACATCGGGCAGTTCATCGCCCTCGGCTGGTGCGGTCTCGAATACGGCAGGATCCTCGTCGGGTGCCGGCGCATCGGGCGGGACCACGGCGCCGGCCGGGAACGCTTTGCTCACGCCGTCGTCGACGGCGGGCGTCTCGGCTCCGGCGTCGTCCACATCCGCTCTCGTTTCCGGCAACACAAGCGCTACCGCGGCAACGTCGACGGTCAGTTCCACTTCCGCCCTGGCGTCATTCGCGAGTTCCTCCGCAGCGGGAAACGTGCTCTCGTCGACGAGCACGTCTACGGGAGTCTCGTCCAGCCCGAACACCAGTCTTGCCGGAACCACGAGAACCGCGTCGACAACCACGGCAAGCGAAGGGTCGGCGGCGAATTCATCGGGCGGCGGGTCCGGTGCGGGCGGAGCCGTGCTCCAGACGCCCGTTCCCTTGAGCGCGTTCACGCACCTGCAAACACAAAGTGAATCTCTCTCGATCCAGCATCAGGGCCAGTTCCCGGCCGTCACGATTTCATTCAATCTCGGCGGGCAGTACTCGCTGGGCCAGGCGCTGGATGCGATCAAGGGAGTAGTGGCCGGGGAAAAGCTCCCGGCCAGCGTGATCGCCAATTTTCAGGGAACCGCCTCCGCGTTCGAGGGCTCGCTTTCGAACGAAGGCCTGCTGATACTGGCCGCGCTGGTGACGGTCTATATCGTCCTCGGAGTTTTGTACGAAAGCTTTATACATCCGATCACGATTCTTTCCACGTTGCCGTCGGCGGGCGTAGGGGCGTTGCTGGCCCTGATGCTTTTCCATCTGGATCTGGACATCGTGTCGATCATCGGCATCATCCTGCTGATCGGCATCGTGAAAAAGAATGGCATCATGATGGTCGACTTCGCGCTCGAAGCCGAACGCCAGCGCGGCAAGAATGCGACCGATGCCATTTTCGAAGCGTCTCTGCTGCGCTTCCGGCCGATCCTCATGACCACCATGGCCGCGCTGCTCAGCGGCATTCCGCTCGCATTCGGCACGGGCATCGGCTCGGAATTGAGAAAGCCGCTGGGCGTGGCCATGGTCGGCGGTCTCTTGTTCAGCCAGGTGCTCACGCTCTATACGACCCCGGTGATCTATATCTTCTTCGACAATCTCGGCGCGCGGATCGCGCACTGGCGTTCGCGGGAATCGAACCCGGGTCAGACTCATCCGGAGCCGGCATGAACCCCTCGCGCACCTTCATCCAGCGCCCCGTCGCCACCACGCTGCTGACCACCGCCGTGGCCCTCGCCGGCGCCATTGCGTTTATCGTCTTGCCGGTTTCTCCGCTGCCGCAGGTGGATTTCCCGACCATCAGCGTGGCCGCATCGCTGCCCGGCGCGAGTCCGGACATCATGGCTTCTTCCATCGCGACTCCGCTTGAGCGCCAGTTCGGGCATGTGGCCGGCGTTACGGAGATGACTTCGTCCTCCACGCTCGGCACCACCGGCGTGACCCTTCAGTTCGACCTCAGCCGCGACATCAACGGCGCCGCGCGCGACGTGGAGGCCGGCATTAATGCCGCGCGCACCTATCTTCCCGCGAACCTGCCGGCCAATCCGACTTACCGCAAAGTGAATCCCGCGGATTCGCCCATCCTCGTGCTTGGATTGCAATCCGATATTTACGATGTGCCGGAGCTTTACGACACCGCTTCCACAGTCATCGAGCAGCGGGTCTCGCAGGTGTCGGGAGTGGGCGAGGTGCTGGTGGTCGGGGCTTCGCTGCCCGCCGTGCGGGTCGATCTGAATCCGAACCAGCTTGCCAGCTACGGAATCAGTCTGCCTCAGGTGCAGCAGGCGATTGCGGGCCAGAACTCGAACCTGGCGAAGGGGCAGTTCTCCGATGGCCTGAGGACGTCGGACATTGTCGACAATGACCAGATCTCGAAGGCCGCGGCCTACCAGCCGCTCGTGATCGGCTCTCACAACGGCGCGGTGGTGAGGCTGTCGGACGTGGCGCAGATCACCGATTCGCAGCAGACCATCCGGCAGGCCGGGTTTCTCAACGGGAAACCCTCGGTAAATATGCTGGTATTCCGGCAGCCCGGCGCCAACATCATCAAAACGGTCGACGCGGTGAAAGCGGCCATACCGTCATTGCAGGCCAGCATTCCGCACGGCCAGCACATCATCACCATTCTGGACCGGACGACAACCATCCGGGCTTCGGTTTCCGATATTGAGATGACGCTCGTCATCTCCGTGTGCCTCGTGATCGGCGTGGTTTTCGTCTTCCTGCGCAACGTTCGCGCCACCTTTATTCCCGCGGTTGCCATTCCGGTGTCGCTGATCGGGACCTGCGCCATCATGTACCTCTGCGGTTTCTCGCTGGACAATTTATCGCTCATGGCGCTCGCCATCGCCAGCGGTTTTGTGGTGGACGACGCCATTGTCGTGATGGAAAACATCACGCGCCACCTCGAGGCGGGGCTGCGGCCGGTCGAAGCGGCGCTGCAAGGCGCGGCTGAAATCGGATTTACGGTCTTTTCGATCAGCGTTTCCCTGGTGGCCGTTTTCATTCCCATTCTTCTGATGGGCGGGATTATCGGACGCCTCTTCCGCGAGTTCGCTATCACACTTGCCAGCGCGATTTTCGTATCCATGGTGATCTCGCTCACGACCACACCGACCATGTGCTCGCGCGTTCTGGTGCCGGAGAGCGAGATCAAACACGGCAGGATCTACGCATGGAGCGAGCGCGGATTCAACGCCGTTCTGGGCGGTTACCAGCGTAGCCTGGCATGGGTGCTCGATCACCCCGCACTGATCCTGATTGTGTTTGTCCTGACGCTGGGGCTGAACGTCTTTTTGATCGAGAAGATTCCGAAAGGATTTTTCCCGCTGCAGGACACGGGCATCATTCAGGGCGGAATGCAGGGGCCGCAGGACACGTCTTTTAATGCGATGAAGAAGGCTGTCGAGCAGTCCGTCAACATCGTTAAAGCGGACCCGGGCGTGCAGAACGTGATGGGGTTCACCGGGGGTCAGGGCGCAACCAACACGGGTAACGAGTTCATCGCACTGAAACCGCTCAATGTGCGCAAAGTGAGTGCGACACAGATCATTAACCGTTTGCGTCCGAAGCTGGCCAAAATCCCTGGCGCGGCGACGTTCCTGCAGCCTGTCCAGGACATTCGGATCGGCGGCCGTCAGGCCAATGCGGCTTATCAGTACACGCTACAGGCCGAAACCACTCAGGATCTGCAGAAATACGGGCCGGAACTTCTGGCCGCGCTGCGCAAGGCGAAGGGATTTCAGGACGTGAACAGCGATCAGCAGAACAATGGTCTGCAGGCGCTGCTGACATACGACCGGTTGACCGCGGCGCGGCTTGGCGTGAACCCGCAGTTGCTCGACCAGACGCTTTACGACGCTTTCGGGCAGGCTGAAGTCTCTACCATTTACACGCCCCTGAACCAGTACTACGTCGTGATGGAGGTTGCGCCACAGTACTGGCAGTCTCCGGCCGGATTGAAGGACACTTACCTGATCCAGAACCAGGGCGGCGGGGCTGTTCCGTTTAGTTCCGTGGCGAAATACGTTGCTTCCACGTCGCCACTCGCCGTGAACCACACAGGATTGTTCCCATCCGTAACGGTCTCGTTCAATCTCGCGCCGGGGGTCTCGCTGAGCCAGGCTACGAACGAAATCCAGACCATCCAACGGCAACTCGGAATGCCTGCGTCGATTCACGGAGAATTCTCGGGGACCTTGCAGGCGTATGAGCAGTCGCTCGGGACCGAGCCCTTGCTGATCGCTGCCGCTCTCGTGGCCGTGTTCATCGTGCTCGGAATCCTCTATGAGAGCCTCGTGCACCCGATCACGATTCTCTCCACACTGCCGCCGGCCAGCGTGGGCGCGGTCCTTGCGTTGCTGCTGACCGGGTCGGAACTGGACGTGATGTCGATCATCGGCATCATTCTGCTGATCGGAATCGTGAAGAAGAACGCGATCATGATGATCGATTTCGCGCTGAACGCAGAACGCGTGGAGAAGAAGAACACGCGGGATTCGATTTTCCAAGCTTCGACGCTGCGGTTCCGGCCAATCATGATGACAACCGTTGCCGCTTTGTTCGGCGCTGTCCCTCTGGCTGTGGGAACGGGCATGGGATCGGAGCTGCGGCGGCCGCTGGGGATCTCAATCATCGGCGGACTGATCGTCAGCCAGATACTGACTCTCTACACCACGCCGGTAATTTATCTGCTCATGGAGACGATGCGGCTGAAGATGCGAGGACTGCTGCGACGCGGAAGTCCGCTTGAACCCGAGGAGGCGACCGCATGAATTGCGCAGGTGGCAACGGGAGCCGGACCCGGGCGTCCGGCGTGTTTTTCGCGGCCATGGTCGCGCTAGTCGCCGCCGGGTGCACGGTTGGTCCGAAATACAATCCGCCGATGGCGCAGTCGCCGCCCGCGTTCAAAGAATCGGCCCCGTCCGCTTACGCCTCCGCGCTTCCGGGGGCATGGAAGCCGGCCAGCCCTCAGGATGCCACGCTGAAAGGCAAATGGTGGGAAATTTTCAATGAGCCCGAGCTGAACTCACTCGAAGATCGGCTCGACATCAATAACCAGAACATCGCGCAATACTTCCAGAATTTCATGGCGGCGCGCTCGCAGGTCGGCGAGGCAAGGGCGGGTTACTTTCCCACAGTGGGCGTAAACCCCGCCTATTCGAAGACAGGCACGGGCGGAGGCTCCGCGGCCGCGCTCAACTCCACCACGGGCGCCGCGCAGTCGGTTTCTTCAAATACCTTGAGCACAATTGCCATCCCGTTCGACGTCTCCTGGGAGCCGGACCTCTGGGGACGCGTGCGTAACACGGTACGCGAATATCGCAATGCGGCACAGGTAAGCGCGGCGGATCTCGAAAACGAGCGCCTTACCGAGCAGGCCGATCTGGCCGAATACTATTTCGAGTTGCGCGGTCAGGATGCCCTGCAGGATGTCTACAACCGCACGATCGCGGCGGACAAAAGGATGCTCGAACTGACGCGCTCCCTGTTCGAGACCGGAATCGACAGTCAGGAAGATGTGGCCGAAGCAGCCGTTACGTTGGCGAACGCGGAAGAGGCGGGCGCGGGAGTCGCCACCAATCGCGCTATCTATGAGCACGCGATCGCCATGCTGGTTGGCAAGCCCGCGTCCGAGTTCTCCATGCCGGTGCGAAGCCTGACGACGCCGCTTCCGCAAATTCCGGTGGGGGTTCCCTCGGAGCTGCTGCAGCGCCGTCCCGACATTGCGGCGGCCGAGCGGACCATGGCTGCCGCCAATGCGTTGATCGGAGTGGAGAAGGCGGCATATTACCCGGCGGTCACGCTCAGCGCCGGGGGCGGCCTCGAGGCCACTGCCTTGAAAGCTTTATTTGCAGTACCCGCGCTGTTCTGGTCGCTGGGCGCGTCGGCTTCCGAGACCATCTTCGATGCCGGCCTGCGCAGATCCACGGTTCAGCAATACACGGCGCAATATAACGCGGACGTTGCCGCTTACCGGCAGGCGGTGTTGACCGCATTCCAGCAGGTGGAGGATTACATTGCGACTCTGCGGGTGGTGTCGGACCAGATCAACCGCGAAAACATTGCGCTCGAACAGAGCGTGAATTATTTGCAGATAGCGACAGCCCGATACGAAACAGGAATCGATCCTTACCTGAACGTCATGACAGCCGAGCTGACTCTGCTAAGCAATCAGCAGACGCAGGTCAGCTTGAGAGTCAATGAGATGATGGCGTCCGTCGAGCTGATCCAGGCGCTGGGCGGCGGGTGGAACAAGAATGAACTTCCATCGGCTTCGGCGGTAACGAGCAAGGTTTCCGAGCAACAGATTAAAGATGGTCCCTGAAGCCACCCGCGGCGCTGGAGGTTA
>CAWBIS010000085.1:0-4269 GCA_963788485.1 Terriglobia bacterium | reverse complement strand
CCAGGGTGTCCCGATGACTCCCGCTGCAATCAAGATCGCCGACACCTGGGATCCGGCGAAGGATGAGGCCGCAGGCAACCAATGCAAAGCCTACGGAGCGCCCGCCATACTGCGGGTGCCCGAGCGTCTCCACATCACCTGGCAGGACGATAACACCCTGCGCATGGACATCGATGCCGGCAAACAGACCCGGGTCTTTCATTTCGGTAAACCGAAGGCTCCCGAAGGTCCACCCACGCTGCAGGGCGATTCGGTAGCCGAGTGGGAGATACAGCGCCAGGGCCGCGGCCCCGCCGTCAATGGCAGTCTGAAGGTCGACACGACTCATCTGAAGGCCGGTTATCTGCGCAAGAACGGCGTTCCCTACAGCGCGAACGCCACGCTCACCGAGTATTACGATCTGGTCAAGGAGCACAACGGGGACGATCTGATGGTGGTCACCATCACCGTCACCGACCCCGAGTATTTGCGCGAGCCCTTCATCATCAGTTCCCATTTCAAGAAACAGGCCGACGACCACGGCTGGAAGCCCGCGGAATGCTCGGCGAGATGGTAGAACAAAGGATTACGAAAAGAAGGTCCAACATGATCCGCAATAGAACGATTGTGACTGTGGCGATGTTGCTGTGCGCGGGCCTTCCCGCGCTGGCCGAGATCGATCTCTCCGGCTCCTGGGCGTCGAAGAATCACGAAGACGCGATGGAGCGCGGCGCCGGCCCCAACCCCGACGACTGGGCTGGCCTGCCTTTCAACGATGCGGGCCGCGCCAAGGCGCTGGCGTTCTCCCAGTCGATCATCTCCATGCCGGAGAGAATCTGCTGGTTCCAGACGCAATGGCATATCGCGGCGGGACCCTTCAGCCTCAGGATCTGGAGCGAAAACGATCCGATCACCGGCAAGACTCTGGCCTGGGTCCTCGGCGGATGGGAAACGCGCGCCCCGATGACGATCTGGATGGACGGGCGGCCTCATCCCTCGAAGGACGCGCCGCACGATCAGACCGGCTTCACTACGGGCACCTGGAAGGGCGACGTGCTGACCGCTTACACGACCCACATCAAGAGCGGGTATATGCGCCGCAATGGCGCTGCCAGCAGCGATGAGGCAACCATAACCACCACTTTCATCCGGCATGGCGACATGCTGACGCTGGCGCTGGTGATGGAAGACCCCGTATTTCTCACCGAGCCATACATACTGACGCGGTCTTATATGTTGACGCCCACTCCGGTCGCCACCGCCGGTCCGCCATGCATTATTGGATACGAAGGAGTGGAATCGGGTCGCGTTCCCCATTACCTGCCCGGGAAGAATCCGTTCGTGGACGAAATGGACCGGCTCTACCACATTCCGAGGGAAGCATCTCTCGGCGGCGCCGAAACCATGTACCCGGAATTCCGCGACAAGATCAAGGATAAGTTCACCATCCCGCCGACTTGCAAGCAGAACTGCGGCGTAGCCGGACGGAATTAGGCCGCCCGGAGAGGGCGTTACAAACGCTCACGGCCGATTGAGCTTGCGAGCGCCGCCCGGTCGCCAGCGCGAAGCAACGACGCAGGCAATGCGGGAGATTGGACAGGAGTGCGACAAAGCTGAAGCGGGGCGCCGCCGCAACCCTTTGGGCGGGCAGGATTTGGCCCGATAGCTTCGTTCCTCGTCGTCGTACGCACTTCTTCTTCGAGCTGACCCGCGTCGACTTCCTCCTCGCGTCTCGCTCTCAGACCAAATCGTGCCCGCGCGGCCTCGCGCGAGTTCCACCACGGGCTGCTAGCGGCCGAAACGGATCTGCATCCAGCCGAGTAACGCGAATCCCGCGGCTACCCCGACTCTGAGCGTCACATCCTGCCAGCCCGCGCCCTGAATCAGGTGCACCGCCGCCAGCAGCAGAAAACCGAGGGCGATGGATACATACCACCACCCCCAGTATTTCGACTGAAACCGCAACCGGCTATGGGACTGGCCAGCCCATGACCAGATTGTACGCATTCACTGAGCCGATTCCCGTGGCGAAATCCCACCCGGCGCCGGTTCCGTAAGCGGGTTGATCGGCACTGTTCGATGTCGATAAAACGCCATAGTTGTTGCGGCCCGTGATATAGCAATTATTCACCACGGTCCTGCTCATCGCCTGGCAAACCGCGACGTTATCTCCCTGGGTGATGTCGTAAAAGATGCATGGATTGGTTGTCTTGTCGACCGTGGTCGAGTTACAGGCTGCCGCGCCCATGCCACTGTATTCATTGGCGGCGAGAGCGTAGTAAGTCGAGTTCGGATTGCCCCAGCGGCTGTTCGTGTTCTGGTTCACCAGCGACTGAATCGCTGCCATGATCGGCGACGCAAACGATGTGCCGCCGGCTCCAAACCAACTGCTGGGCGCGCCTGAACAAGTGAACCCCCCGCCGACCTTCGTGTTGGGATCCGACCAGCAGGCGACGTAATAGGAGCCCCAGAACCCGTTCGAAGCAAAAAGGGAAACATCCGGAATATCGCGAACCCCGTCGGCAGGATTGCCAGGGAACCCGGACTGAAAACCGGGCTTGGAGTAACCCGCACAAGTGCCGCCGACCACGCCGCGAGTCGTCGGACTGCCGGTCGCGCAACCGCTGGGACCGCCGCTGCCGCCGACCGCGTTCAGCAGACTGTTGAGCGACCCAAGGGGCGAGGTGACCTTCAGCTCATTGCAGAGGCTTGACGGCGTGGTGCTGAGATAGTTTGCGAGCAGGCCTCCCGCGCAGGAGTCGTTCCACGGGATCTCCTGGATATAAGACAGAGCGGAGCTGTAAGTCGGGCTGTTGGTTGAACTGAAGTAGGTGCTGGCGGGAACAGCGTCGGCTGTAAAGCCAAAATCGGTTCCGCCCACGGAAACATTGTAGGGCGTGGAGGTAAATCCGCTGATCCCGATGCCATGGGTGGCAGCGCTGCCATTATCCGCGCTGGCCGCGTCTTCGTCTCCCGAAGACACAAAAATCGAAACGCCCTCGCTGACGCCCTGTTCGTATGCCGTGGCGTACGCGGCGTTGGCCGTTGCGCCATTGGACGCTTCCGCTTCGCCGTAACTGATGCTGATTACCGAAGGCAGGGACGAGCTGTTCAGAACGTTTTCGAGAGCGATCAGTCCGCCGAAATTGGTGAGGGTGTCCGTGCATGCAGCCAGCACGATGGAAGCGTTCGGCGCCGCCGCCGACGCCCATTCCACGTCAATGATCGCCTCGCCGTCGTCGCCGTATCCGGGGTCGGTTGGCTTGCTCTGAAATCCTGGATTCTTGCAGGTTATGGAGCCCGATGGACTCACTTGCGACAAACTGCCGGAGGTATACGTCTGTAGTCCGAACGTGCTTCGGAACGTGCTCCAGTCCGAAGTCGAATACAAATAGGTATCCTCGAGCACCATGATGGTCTGGCCCTGGCCCGAAATGCCCGCATTAAAGAGAGGCGTCAGGTTGTAAATGGTGGCGAGGTCGCCCGGAACCAGCGCGTAGAAGGTGCCGCTCGAATTCGTATAGGTGTAATTGCCGCGCGGGACCAGCAGCGGCGTCGGGTGAAAGTTATGCATCGAAACGATGCCGGCGACCACTGGCGCGAGAGCCGCCGGAATCTGCGGATCGCTCATGTTCGCAATGTGCGCGGCGCCGTTTACTTCAAGATTGTGGATCTCCGTGTGGAACGTCTGCCTCACCAGGCCGGCCGTGCCGCTGAAATCGATCATCAACCCGCTCGCCTGGGTGGAGTTCACGGTAAACCCGTGCGCGCTGAGCCAGCCGCTCACCGTATCCAGGTCCGCTTTGGCCACGCCGAAGGATTGGGCGAACTGGGCGGGCGTCAACCATTTATGAAAGTTGGGAGAGGTGGGGTCGTGCAATTCCTTTATGTAACTCTGCAGCGCCGCTTCCCGCTCGGTCGATCGCTTCAACTGCAGCAGCAGGTGATCCATGGCGAAATCGTCCGCGACCCGGCCGCGGTCGTTGGCGGCCGTCGCCTCAGGCCGCGTATCATTGGCCAGAACTACGAGATCCGACTCGTCGATGGCTCGCGTGATCACCGGGGAGGGCCGTCCCAGGTCCGCAGCCGCTAAAGGCGTCGACCCTACCGCCGCGACCGCCGCGACCAATACAAAAACGCTTCTCATTCGATACTTTCCTCCGAAAGGGTATTCCGACAACTGCCGTTTCCGGCCGTTGAGACATTGTAAGTCTATTTGGACATGGATGGAAGAGTTCAGATCGCCAATGTCGGTTTTCCGTAAGTATTTGTATGCGGAGATGGCATCAA
>CAWBIS010000084.1:0-10212 GCA_963788485.1 Terriglobia bacterium | reverse complement strand
TACACCTTCACCGTCCTGGTGGCTGACGGTCTGGGGCACGGATACGAAGCCAGCCTCGCATCCCTCGAAGCCGTCCGCACGCTGCATGGTCATCCCGGATTGGGGGCGATCGAGCTTATCGAGCTTTCTCACAGGGCCCTGCGCAGCTCGCGCGGCGCAGCGGTGGCGGTGGCGCGTATCGATCGCGCGCGGGGAAAGCTCACATTCTCCGGCGTCGGCAATGTGTCCGCCCAAATCTATTCGGGCGCTTCCCCCGGCCAGCATCTGGTTTCCGTGAACGGCACTGCCGGCCACGAAACGCAGCGGCTTCGCGAATTCAGTTATCCCTGGCCCGACGACGGCATGCTCGTGATGTATTCCGACGGGCTCACCAGCGCGACGGGTCTCGAGTCGCAGCCCCGGCTGGCGCTGCACGATCCCAGCCTGATCGCGGGCGTGCTCTATCGCGACTTCAATCGCGGTCTGGACGATGCAACGGTCGTGGTGGCAAAAGCGGCATGACTCACCCGGTCCTCACCATTGCGATCGGCCGGGAACGCGATACCGTCGATGTCCGCCAGCGCGCCCGCCAGATCGCGCGCCTGCTCGGGTTCGAGGCCCAGGATCAAACCCGCATCTCGACCGCGGTCTCGGAGATCGCGCGCAATGCGTTCAATTATGCGGGCGGCGGCAAGGTGGAGTATCTGATAGAGGGTGCTACCGCGCCCCAGTTGTTCATCATCAAGGTGTCCGACCGCGGCAAGGGCATCAGAGATCTGGACAGCATTCTCGGCGGCAGATATCAATCCACCACGGGCATGGGCCTGGGCATTGTCGGCGCGCGGCGTCTCATGGATCAGTTCCAGATCGAATCGGAGCCGGGCAAAGGAACCACGATCTGGCTGAAGAAGCTGTTACCCCGCCGCGCTCCGCTGATCCGGGAAGCGGACCTTGCGCGCATTGCCGACGCGCTCACGCGGGAACGCCAGCAG
This sequence comes from Terriglobia bacterium, assembly GCA_963788485.1. Taxonomy (GTDB): domain Bacteria; phylum Acidobacteriota; class Terriglobia; order Bryobacterales; family Bryobacteraceae; genus BOG-234. The sequence continues at coordinate 9,241 of CAWBIS010000084.1, read as the reverse complement.
GATCCCTATCAGGAACTACAGATTCAAAATCAGGAACTGCTCAACGCGCTGGAGGAGATCCGCTCGCGCCAGGTCGAATTGACGCGCCTGAACCGCGAACTGGAAGACACCAATCGCGGCGTGGTCGCTCTCTATGCGGAGCTCGACGAAAAGGCCGATCACCTGCGCCGCGCGGATCAGCTCAAGACGAAGTTTCTGTCGAACATGAGCCACGAGTTTCGTTCGCCGCTCAATTCGATTCTCGCGCTCACCGGTCTGCTCATCGATCGTTCCGACGGCGATCTGACGCGCGAGCAGGACCAGCAGGTAGGGTACATCCGGAAGGCCGCGCAAGACCTTTTGGAACTGGTCAACGACCTTCTCGATCTGGCCAAGGTCGAAGCCGGCAAGCTCGAAGCCAAGCCAATCGATTTTTCGGTGGCAACGCTGTTCGCCGCCCTGCGCGGCATGCTGCGGCCTCTGTTGCTGAATCAATCGGTGGACCTGGTATTCGAAGACGCATCGGAGATTCCGCCGCTTTACTCCGACGAGGGCAAGATCTCGCAGATCCTGCGCAACTTTATTTCGAACGCGCTGAAGTTCACCGAGAAGGGCGAGGTTCGCGTTGCCGCGCGGATGACGGGCGATGCAGAGGTCGAATTCTCGGTCTCCGATACGGGAATCGGAATTGCGCCGGAACATCAGGAGCTGATTTTCCAGGATTTCGTGCAGCTGGATCATCCCCTGCAACGAAAATTCAAAGGCACGGGCCTGGGGCTGCCACTCTCACGCAAGCTGGCGACTTTTCTCGGCGGCGAGGTCCGTGTAAGCAGCCGGCCCGGCTCCGGATCGACCTTCAGCCTGCGCGTCCCGGCGCGGCACCACGACGCCTCGGGGGAGCAGGCGCCGCAGCCGGAGGAATGGGTGGTCGAGGATCCGGCGAACCTTCCCGTTCTCGTGATCGAAGACAGTCCCGAGATGATGATGGCGTACCGGAGTTATTTCAGAGACTCGGGTTTTCAGTTCATCCCGGCGTCCACCACGCGCGAAGCCGAGGGCCTGCTGGATCGCATTCAGCCCCGCGCAGTGGTACTCGACGTGATGTTGCGCTCCGAAGATACCTGGGCTTTCCTGGCGGGTTTGAAAAAAGATACCGCCACCAGAGAAATTCCCGTGCTGGTCGTCAGCACCATCGAGGATCAGGGCAAGGCTTTTCATCTGCGCGCCGATGCGTATGTCGTCAAACCGCTGGAGCGTGCCGAACTGCTGTCGGAGTTGCGCAAACTCACGGGAAAACCCGCAAAGACCCGGGTCCTCATCGTCGACGACAACGAACTCGACCGCTACCTCATCAGGCAGCACCTGCGTAAACTACCCGTCACGATCGCCGAAGCCGGGGGTGGTGGGGAGGGAATGCGCCATGCAATGGAAAACGCGCCCGACATGATTTTTCTCGATCTCACTATGCCGGATATGACCGGCTATGAGGTCCTCGAACAACTGAAGAGCGTGCCGCAAACGCGCGATATCCCGGTGGCTATAATCACTTCGAGGGCGCTCTCGGAGCGGGAGCGGGGGCGGCTGATGGAACGCGCGGTATCCATAGTCAGCAAGGAAGAACTCAACAATGCGACGACCGCAGGCGTCCTCGCGAAAATATTAAGCGAATCGGTCGCGACACCGTCGCCACTGAAAGTCGTGGACAGACATTGAGGTGATCGTGCCGGAGCCGCTGATTCTTAACGTGGACGACTACGCTCCGGGCCGTTATGCGCGCACCCGGCTGTTGAGACAGGCGGCGTTCACGGTGCTCGAGGCGACTACGGGCAATGAAGCGCTGGCGATCGTCGAACAGCAGCGGCCCAGCGTGGTATTGCTCGACGTCAACCTGCCCGACATGAGCGGTATCGAGGTTTGCCGCAGAATCCGGGAGAATCCCCACACCGCCGCAGTGACAATTCTGCATATCTCAGCTTCCAATATCCAATCGCAGCATCAGGTTCTCGGGCTGGATTCGGGCGCCGACGGCTATCTCGTCGAGCCGATCGAGCCGGCCGTTCTGATCGCCACGGTCAACGCGTTTCTGCGCGCCCGGCGCGCCGAGGAAGCGCTGTTGAAGTCGACCGAGGAATTGAAGTGGTTTTCTTACCGCGTCGCCCACGATCTGCGCGAACCTTTGCGCACGATTAACGTTTACGCGGAATTGATGGCCCAGGACAACGGCAACCGGAGCCCGGCCACCACGGAACATCTCGGTTTTCTCATCCGCGCGGCGGCGCGGATGAACTCGTTCATCGACAGCCTGTTGCAGTATTCGCAGGCCACCGAAGCTCCGCGTAAAGTCGACGCGTTCGATTGCCAGGCCATGATCGCGCGGGTCATCGCCAACCTCGACGCCGCGATTCGCGAGAGCGGGGCAAAGGTCACGTGTGATCCGCTGCCCGGGATTTCAGCCGACGCGCGCCTCGAATACGTCTTTCAGAACCTCATCGCCAACGCGATCAAATACCGGCGCCCGGGTGTGCCGCCCGAGATACACGTTTCCGCCCGGCAGGCGGACCGCGAATGGATTTTTTCGGTGCGCGACAACGGAATCGGCATTGAACCGGCCTATCAGGATTCGGTCTTCGAGATGTTTCGCCGCCTGCACGGCCCCAATGTCCCCGGAAGCGGCATCGGGCTGGCGCTTTCACGCAAAATCGTCGAGGCGCATGGCGGCCGGATCTGGATCGAATCCGAACCGGGCGCCGGTTCCACTTTCTCGTTCACGGTTCCGATGACGGCCGTTCTCGCGGCACAAAGTTAAACCGCCGGCTCCGGAATTTCTGGCGTCTCGCATGCATCGCCTCGGGCGGAGGCTGTTCATGCAACTCACACCTTTCGTCATCGGCTGGGCCGCACTCGCCTTGATCGTTCTCGCGCTCGCGCTCGCGCGCTATCTCGTTTCTTTTCGCGAAGACGACAACATTCATCTAAGCACCTCAGAAAGGGGCCTGATTACACAACAGAATGCCATTTTCGGCAAACTCGACGCCATCGACCGATGGGGAAAAACGCTCACCATTGTTGCGCTCGCCGGGGGCCTGCTGCTGGCCGGGATCTACCTCTATCAACGGCTTCCCTGATGACGGGAACCCCTGGGTCAGGTGACGCAGTTGCGCCAGTTCGCGCAGCGATCGAACTCAAAGGAGCGAACATGAACCGCAGGAATTTGACACTGATGATTTGCGTTGCGGCAGCCGTATCGTTTGTCGTGCTGGCCGGGTCCGGCGCCGAGAAGAAAAGTGAAGACAAGCCGGAACTGAACCCCGATACCACGCATTTAATCGAATCCATGGAAGGGGCGGCGCTTTACAAGGCGTATTGCGCGACCTGCCACGGGATCGACGGCAAAGGGGTCGGACCCATGACCGAATGGCTCAAGATTCAATCGCCCGATCTGACTCGCATGAGCATCAGGGAGGGCGGGAAGTTTCCATTTGTTCGAGTGCAGCGAATTATCTCGGGCGAAGCGAACGTTACCGCTGGACACGGAACGCGCGAGATGCCCGTCTGGGGCCCAGTATTTTCGCAAATTGCGTGGGATCAGGACCTCGGACGGATTCGTATTTACAACCTCGCGAAGTATCTCGAGAAGATACAAGAGAAGCAATAGACCCGCCTCCATTGGGCGCCCCTAATGGGCGCCCGCCTCTGTTGGGCGCCTATATTGGGAATGCCGCCGATCCCCAGAGGGACTTGCTGGTCCCTCCGGGGCTCGCTCCTCGCTGTGCGTTTTTCCGCCGACCCGATCCTCGTTTCAAGATGATTGTTCCAGTGAAAGCCACGTGGCATAGGGTGGACGAGCGCCGGTTTTTTCGATTACCGATGTCGCCGAAGGATGGAAACCGCGACGTTGCCGATTGGGTACCCGCGTGCAATACCACCGCAGCGGAGACGGAATATGCAGGCGCTGCAACGCGAATCGGTGGAAAACGGAAATGCCAGGGCGTTGTTCAAACATCTGGACTCGCGCACGGCGACAAAGCTCACCCAACTCGGCATCGAGGCCCATCTTGAACCGGGAGAGTTCCTCTTCCGCGCCAACGACGAATCCGGGCAGTTTTACGTCATCACCTCGGGCACCATCGCGATCGAACAGCCAGGCCGCGAGCGGGACGTCCGCATTCAGACGCTTCATACCGGCGATTTCCTTGGCTGGTCCGCGCTTCTTGGCGCCGGAACGCGCCACTTCCAGGCGCGCGCCGTGACGCGCGTCCGGGTGCTTACCTTCGACGGCGAACTGATCCGCGAAAGCTGCGAAGCGGATCCGCGCTTCGGCTACGAACTGATGCGGCGCCTGCTGTTTGTCGCGACCGAACGACTGGATGCCACGCGCCTGCAGATTGTGGAAATGCAGAGGGGTTACGTGCGCGACTTTGCATCGGCGGCCGGGGCATAGGGTTCGACAGGCCAGGCGGATTGCCAATCCGCCGCGGCTTACCGGGCCGCCCCACGTTAAACTGAATTCACATGATTCAGAACGCGCTCCCCGAGGGGCTGACTTTCGACGACGTGCTTCTCGTCCCGGCCCGCAGCGAAGTCCTCCCTGCCGAGGCGGATACCAGAACCAGGCTGACCCGCAACATCCCGCTCAATATTCCCATTGCCAGCTCCGCGATGGACACCGTCACCGAATCGCACCTCGCCATCGCGCTCGCCCAGCAGGGCGGCATCGGCTTCATCCACCGAAACATGGCGATCGACCGCCAGGCCGAAGAGGTGGATCGGGTCAAGCGCAGTGAAAGCGGCATGATCGTCGACCCCATCACGATCGCGCCGGACAAGAAAATCTCCGACGCGCTGGCGCTGATGGAACGCTATCGCATCTCGGGCGTTCCAGTCACGCGCGACGGCAAACTGGTCGGCATCCTCACCAACCGCGATCTCCGTTTCGAATCACGCTTCGACCTTCCGATTTCGGACGTGATGACGAAAGAGAATCTGATCACCGTACCGGTCGGTACGACGCTCGACGAAGCCGAGGAGATCCTGCACCGGCATCGGGTGGAGAAGTTGCTCGTCGTTGACGATCATTACTTCCTCAAGGGCCTGATTACGGTCAAGGACATCCAGAAGAAGCTCAAGTATCCCAATTCGGCGAAAGACGAACAGGGCCGTTTGCGGGTGGGAGCGGCCATCGGCGCCACGGGCGATTTCCTCGAGCGGGCGAAGGAACTGGTGCGCTGCAAGGTGGACGTGCTGGCCATCGACACGGCGCACGCGCACAGCCTGCGCGTAATCAGGGCCGTGGAAGCGGTGAAGAATGCCATGCCCGACGTGGAACTCATCGCCGGTAACATCGGCACGTACGAGGCGGCGCGGGAGCTGATCGCGCTCGGCGTGGACGGCATAAAGGTCGGCATCGGGCCGGGCTCCATCTGCACCACGCGCGTGGTTTCGGGCGCGGGCATCCCGCAGATCACGGCGATCGCGGCCTGCAGCCGTGCGGCGCGCGAATCGAATGTGCCGCTGATCGCCGATGGCGGGATCAAGTTTTCGGGCGATATCACCAAGGCTGTTGCCGCAGGCGCGGACTGCGTGATGATCGGCAGTCTGCTGGCCGGCACAGACGAAAGTCCGGGCGAGACGATTCTCTACCAGGGACGCACGTTCAAGAGTTATCGAGGGATGGGATCGCTGGGCGCTATGGCTTCGGGGAGCACGGATCGTTATTCGCTCGACCCCACGCAGAAACTTGTGCCCGAAGGCATTGAAGGCAGGGTCGCATCCAAAGGGCCGCTCGCCGATTTGATTTATCAGCTGGTCGGGGGATTGAAAGCGGGGATGGGTTATTGCGGCTGCCGCACGATTCCGCAGATGCAATGCGAAGCGCGCTTTATCCGCGTCTCGCCGGCCGGACTGCGCGAGGGACACGTCCACGACGTGATCATCACCAAGGAAGCGCCGAACTATCGAATTGAGTAAACGCGCTCAAAAAATCCGTCTTGACCCTTCGCCGTCAACTGCTATACTCGAAACATAACTTTCGCCTTTTGTTCGCACCTGAAGGAGCCTCCCATGGACGATAAAGAACGCGCCCGCGCACTGGAACAGACCCTCGGCCAGATCGAGAAACAATTCGGAAAGGGTTCGATTTTGCGCCTTGGCGCGAAGGACGCGATTGTGCCTGTATCCGTGATATCGAGCGGGTCGATCGCCATGGATTCGGCCCTCGGCACCGGCGGATTTCCGCGCGGGCGCATATGCGAGATCTACGGGCCTGAATCCTCGGGCAAAACGACCATCGCCCTGCAGGCCATCGCGGAATCGCAAAAGACAGGCGGCATGGCGGCGTTTATCGACGTCGAGCACGCGCTCGATCCGGTCTACGCGCGCAAGCTTGGGGTGGATGTGGATAACCTGCTCGTCTCGCAGCCCGACTACGGCGAGCAGGCGCTCGAGATCACGGGTGCGCTGATCGCTTCGGGATCGATCGACGTGCTGGTGGTGGATTCGGTGGCGGCGCTGGTGCCCAAGGCGGAACTCGATGGCGAGATGGGCGATTCGCACATGGGCCTGCAGGCGCGACTGATGTCGCAGGCGCTGCGCAAGCTTACGGGCATCGTCTCGAAATCGAAGACATGCCTGATTTTCATCAACCAGATCCGGGATAAGATCGGCGTGATGTTCGGCAGCCCGGAGACCACCACCGGAGGCCGCGCGCTGAAGTTCTATTCTTCGGTGCGGATCGATATCCGGCGCATTGCCGCAATCAAGGACGGCGAGACCGTGGTGGGCAACCGCACCAAGGTCAAGGTGGTGAAGAACAAGCTGGCGTCGCCGTTCCGTGAAGCCGAGTTCGACATCGTTTATGGCGAAGGTATCTCGCGCGAGGGCGAAATGATCGATCTCGGCGTGCAGCATAATGTCATCGAGAAGAGCGGCTCGTGGTTCAGTTACAAGGGCGAGCGGATCGGCCAGGGACGCGAGAACGCGCGCCAGTTCCTGAAGGATAACCTCGATATGCGCCAGGATATCGATACGTCGCTGCGCAAGACGCTGGGTCTGATCAAACAACCGGAGCCGGTGGCGAATGCGGCGGCGGCTGGCGGCGCGCCGGTGCCGCAACAATCCGGCCCAAGGCCCGCGCCGGCGCTGGCGCCACGACGATAGGGCCGGGGCTATGGCCCGCTGGTTTTTGTGAGTGGTGCAGCGCGCCCTCTCCTGAGGCGATTTCAATTGCTCGCGTACGATATCGATTCGGACGTGTATCGAAAGGCCGGGAGACCAGCGAACGTAAACGCCGCGCGACGAGGCAGTTGTGGCAAGATCCGTTGGCCCCGCGGTCGCCAGTCAACGAGATGCCGACTATACGGCCGTGTGGGCGGATCGGGCGTTACAACCGCCGTGCACGACGTCGCGCGGGCATAGTGGAGTTGATGGTTTGTAATGTGGTTATCAGTCATGAGAGAGAACGAAACCGGCTTCCCGAAATTTCAGAAGCGCGCCTTCCAGATGTTTGGACCGCTACTGACCGCCGCAAGATCGTTCATTCCGATTGGCCAGCAGATGACGAGCGCCTCAGTGTTAGGCCAAATGCCCCATGTCGCGAAACAAATTGCTCAGACGGTCGCCAATTCGATGGAGTCTGTCCTTGTTCTCGTCTCCAATGGCTGCGGCGTTGACGCCCTCAAGATTGCTCGGACAATGTTCGAGGCGGCAGTGACCCTCCATTACCTTGACAACCACCGGGAACTCGTCGAGGATTTCATTGAGTTCCGCTGGATCGTTAGAAAGAGGCATGCGAATTACCGACTCGCATTTCATAACGTACGACCCATGCCGCCTGAAACCGCCGCTGAAACGGAAACGAACTATCAACGCGTAAAGGACCGGTTCACGGATCGGAAAGGCCGCATTCGGAATTCATGGTGCAAGGCGACTATCAGGGAAATGGCAAAGGAAGTCGGCGGCGAATACATGTATGGCGGCATCTACCCGTTCGCCTCCTCTATGATCCACACGGACATTCTTGCCATCCTCGCAGGAGCGGGCGATTCCGCTGATGTGGAGCCTGTGCCATCATGTCTAAACCTGACGTTGGCATTGCAGACGTCGGCCTTGAGTTTTGCGATGGCGCTGACGGCCTTCGACAAGATCGCCAACCTTGGACGGGGTGATGATATTGAGGCGGCATTCACCGACTTTAAGAACGCCTCAACAGTAGCGCCGAGGCCAGTTTCAGAGATTGACATCGCAGTTTGCGCCTACTATTTGTGGGAGCAGCGTGGTCTCCCGATAGGATCGCCGGACATAGATTGGTTCGAGGCGGAAAGGCAACTGAAGGGTCGAAGTTAGCTTTGCCGGCCGCCGCATCCGCGAAAGACAGGACCTGGGCGCCAGGCCGGGAGCTGAACCGATCTTCCACCGGCTACACTGGGTGGGATGTATGAGCGAAAAGTGCTCCCCGGGTTCCTGTTGTTCGCTTCCCTGCTGAGCGCCCAGGCACCGGCGGCGAAACCGCAGCAGCAGCCGGCTTTCATGGGTCCCTGCGCCAATCTTGTGTGCGAAATCGAAAACGATTGGTCGCGCAATAACGTCATGATCTACGGGCTCGCCGGGGCGATGCCCGAGGATAAATTCGCCTACAAACCCACGCCGGCCCAACAATCGTTCGGCGAGCGTGTGCTGCACGTGGCCCAGGTGAATCTCATGCTGTTAAAGGCCCTGGGCGCCAGGACTCCGGCGCCCGCTATCGACCCGAATGCAACATCGAAGGTGGCGTCGATGGCGGCGCTGCAAGGCGTCGGCGAATATGGCGTGGCGGTCATCCGGGAATTCGGAGAGAAGGGCCTGGTGGCGCGCATCGATTCGCCAGGTCCGATGGGATTTTTCATGGGTCCGCAGTTGAGCCGGCAGAGGGTCCTGTACTTTCTGATGACGCACTCGCAGGACACTTACGGTCAGCTGGTTGTGTACCTGCGGTTGAACGGCATCACTCCCCCGGCCAGCCGCCAGCCCTGACCCGGGACGTTTCGCCCAACGGCGGTTCGGGTCAATCAGAGCGCCCGAGCCTCAACCGCCCGCGATCGCTCCCACCACCAGAAACGGCTCCGCACCCTTCACCACCGCATCCGGCAATAATGCATCTGGCGATTCATGCGACCAATCCTCGGCGCACGCGAAGAACCTCACGAAGGGCCGCCGCTGCTGCGTCACCTGATCCCGCAGCGTGCCGCGCAGCATCGGATAGCGCGCTTCGATCGCATCCAATACGGTG
>CAWBIS010000083.1:0-9200 GCA_963788485.1 Terriglobia bacterium | reverse complement strand
AACGTTGTTGACGAAGACGCCGTCGCCGCGCCCGTAATCGTCCTCGACACCGGAATCGAGCTGCTTCGACCACGTAAAAGCGCCGGCGGCGGAGAGGCCATGCGAAAAGCGCTTGGTCAGCTTCAGTTGGAGCGCCTCGTACCAGGTATCGCCATCGGGCACCCAATGCCAGTTGGTGACGGCGCCGTACTGCGGGAAAGGTCTGAGCGATTGCGCGACAGTCGCGGTCAGGGGGAAACCAGCGTATGGCGGCGTGCCGAAACCCGCCGCGATGGCGATGGGCGAATCCAGAGGAGCGGCCAGAATCTGCAGGTCAGTCGGGTTGTTCAGGCTCAATCCGCGAGCCGCCAGATCCTGCGCCGACAAAGCGTTGGGATTGACTAAATTTCCGGCGTTCCAATACGCGCCGCGATTCCCGACATAGGTCGCCTCCCCCAGAAGATTGGGCATGATCTCCCGCTGGAAGCCGACGCTCCATTGAATCTGCCGGGCTGGCCGGCCGGCATTTTGATCCATTTCCTGTGGGGCAGATCCCAGCGACCCCGGGAAGAGATACTGGCCCGCATAAAAATTCGGGAAGGTGATCTTGTACGGAAGACCGTTTTGCAAGGTGAAAGCCGGGCTGCCATAGGTGCTCGTACTGTACAGGTACTCGGACCCGGTTGAGAAGCCCACCTGGTCGTCGTCGGTCTTGGCGTAAGAGACGCCCGCCCCGACGCGGAAAACCGTCTTGGGAGTGATTTGATAGGCTACTCCCAGCCGTGGCCCCCAGGCGAAGGGGTAGTTGTGGGCGAACTGACAATTACAGCGGCCGCCGCCGTAGCCTTCGTAGATAATGGCCCCCGGAAGTCCGCCGGCGGCCGGGTTCGGCGTACTGGGCGAGAAGATTCCGTAGTAACCGTTTCCGTCCTTCAGGTAAGTCGAGAAATCATAGCGCAGGCCGTAATCCACGGTCAGCGTTCGCGTCACCTTCCAGGTATCCTGGGCAAACCCGGACATGGCGTGCGCTCCCATATGGGTGGCTGCGGGAACGGCATCGTAGCCGTTATCCACCGCGCCCAGCAGAAAACTGGCATAAGAGAATCCCACCGTGCCGGGCAGACTGACTCCGTTCAAAGACGGAAGACCGGTCTCATTGGGACTGAACTCGAACCAACCCATGGCATAGGTCTTGTTGAACATCTGATACCCGTCGACCATCGCTTCCGCGCCGAATTTCAGTGTATGGTTATTGCGCACCCATATCAGGCTGCTGTTGAAAGTCGGCTTGCGAATGATCACGTCGATTTGATTTCCGGGTCCAACGGCCGCCGACAGGCCACCCTGGCTCTCGCTCAGGCCTCCAAGAACCGGGAACAGGTTCACATTGGTTCCGGTCAGTCCGAGCTGTGTGGCGGAGTTGAATGACGGGCTGTGATCGTAAATATGAGTGTCCATCAACCCCGCTCCGAAATGCAGCAGAAGGGTCGGAGTCAGGCTCTGATCGTAATTCACTCTGTAGGTATTTGAATTGATGGCTCGGGGCTGGCTGCCTGTAAGCGGCGGCGGCATTACCGTATTATTGGGGTTGTTTTGCCGGTTCAAAGACCAGAAGACGGCCAGCTTTGCATTCGAGCTGATCTGATAATCGGTCTTGAGCGAAGGTATCGTCGTGGCGATCGGATTCGCATAAGTTGGAAGGTAGTTGTTGACCAGACCGGAGCCGGTCGGCAGCGGGATCAACGACTGTATCTTCAGCGCGACGGGATCCAGTTCGCTCTGCGGGATTGTATTGTTGGGGAACGGATTGCGCTCCTCGAGACCGTTCGCGAGATACGTCGAGTTCGGATCGTAGATCGTGTTTTCCAATATGGGCCGACCGAGCGGGTCGGTTCCCAGCACCCGGCCAGTCAGGGCCTGCTGGAAATTACCGCTTCGATAGGCGAGCGTGGGCACCGTCGTCGAAACGTTGTTGGTGATGATGTCCTGACGGAACTGCTCCCAGTTCACAAAGAAAAACAGTTTGTCGTGACCGTTGAATATTTTGGGTAAAACCACCGGACCGCCCAATGTGAAACCGTAATCGTTCCGCCTGTTGCGCGGCCGTAACAGACCTCCGTTACCGTTGTTGGTAAATGGCTGGCCGGCGTTGAGAGCCTCGTTGGCGAAGTAGTCGTAGCCGCTGCCGTGATACTGGTTGGTGCCGGACTTCATCGTGGTGTTGAAAAGGCCGCCGCCAACCTGCCCGAATTCAGCCGCGTAGTTGCTGGTCTGAACCGCGAACTCCTGGATCGCTTCGATGCTTGGCTGAGTCTGAGACTGGGTGCTGTACCAGCCGTTGGTAGCGTCCTGACCTTCAATCAGCAGCGCCTGTGTGTTGGCGGGGGCGCCGTTAATGCGGACCACCATATCCGCGGTCGAAGCCGGACCCGAAGCGGCGGTCTGATAATAGCCGCCAGGCAACACCTCGACGGCCGAGTACGGATTACGGATGCCGGAAGCTCCGGCCTGCGCCCCGGTCGCAAGAGCGGGTAATTCGTCGAGAGATCCCTCCGTCACGTTGTGGCTTAACTCGCCGCTTTCGGTCTTGAGCAGTGGAGCCACTTCGGTGACGGTCACCGTCTCCGCCTGCGCGCCCAGCTCCATCGTGACATCGACCCGGTAGGTCTGCGCCACATCCACGGTGAGACCCTGGCGGACAAACTTTTTGAATCCGGGCACGTTAACCGTCATCTCGTACTGCCCGGCCGGCACCTGGGCGAGAGTGTAATTTCCCGTCGCCGAAGTACCCGCGGGGTATACAGCGCCCGTGTCGATATTCTTAAGCTCGAGGGACGCACCGGCAATAACGGCGCCGGTCGCGTCGGAAACGGTGCCGGTAATTGTGCCGCGGTCGCTCTGAGCCAACAGCACTGTGGAAACGGCAAGAAGACACACCACACGTAATGGAGTCCGCACACTAATCTCCCCGCGCCCATGGGACGCCCGTCCGCGAACGTGACGCGAAAAAGCACGCCGCGATAATAGCTCAATGGCTCAGCCAGGCTTTGAATCAAGCCGGCCGAATTTGACGACGGATGTGACTGTATACCCGCCAATATCCGGTGTCAAGGCCAGTAATATAGCCATTAATGGTCATAATTAGATCCATGCCGGAGCATCGGGACAGAGCGAATAACGACGGCCGAATACTTTTGGATGGGGGCTGACGGGCGAATGCGGGCGAAGCTCTTACTGCGGCAGATAATTCCTGACCACCGGGTAAGAAGCCCGAATAAAACTCTTGCCGATTCTTTCCGCTTCCTGCGTGTCGTTGCCGCGAATGGGAACCACGACCCGGACGAGCGCGGTATCGCTTCGATGATGCCGGATGGAGTCGGAAACCAGATAGAACTTGGCGGCGAATTCGTCCGCGATCACGCGGCCCTGGGATTGATACCAGTAGTAGACGACGCTCTGCGCTTCGCCCTTGGAGACGACAAATTGATTGATGTGGATGGTTCCGTCGGGCACGGCGACGTCGACGCGCCCGGTCTCGGACGGGACCGTCTGCCATCCCGATCCAGGCAGGCAATTTTTCGGAGAATGGGGCGATTGTCCTTCCCGCTGGGTCTTGAAATAGGCAATAAAAAGTTCCGCGCCGCCCTCGGGGCTGATATAGACACGGCTCATCAGATCGTCGGCCTTCAGCACGTCGCGCGTTTCCTGATCGATTGTGCCTTCCTGCGCCTCGTTCCAGGACCCGATAAGGGAGGGGAACGCGCTTAACGGCGCGGGCAAAGGCGTGTTCTCTCCATGGGAAGCAGAATAAAACAACACGGCCTGGACGACCAGAACGAGCGTCAGGGCGTAGACAAATTTACTGCGCAATAGAGAACTCATGCCTTACGTTTTTCCATAAAGTTGGAAGCGCGCAAAAGAAATTGATGCAGGGTCACCAGAATGGCGAGCGCAATCATGAAAATCACGCCGCCCTGGGCCTCGTGGAACCAGCCTTCCGCCAGTTCCGGTTTGAATTGCGAAATGACACCCGTGAAGGTCACTCGGCCCGCGTTCGCGGTGATGGCAATGGGGATGGTTGAGAAGAACAGAACGACCCGCAGCCACGTGCGCTTCTCGAAAACATATCCGTAAACCAGGGACAAAAAAGTGAGAGTCAGAAGCGAGCGTATGCCGCTGCAGGCTTCCACGACGTTCAGAGTCTGATCCGGGAGAATGAGAACGTTGCCTTCGCGGATGACCGGAATCTGCAGCCAGCCGATGACGTTTTCGGCCACCTGGCTGGCGATCATCTGCAGGGGGAAGGTGAGCTGATTGTAGATCACCGCCGGAATCGGGACCATGAAAAACAGCAGGAACAGGGGAAACCCAAAAATGCGGACATACTCGGTTCCGCCCAGTAGAAGCACCGCCCCAATGATTGAGATGACGAACGACGTACGGGTGAGAAAGAGCTCCGCGCCCAGAGTGGCTATGTAGAGTTGCAGGCCGGCCCACATCATCACCGCCAGTCCCCACCAGTTTGGCTTTGGGGCCTTTCCGGCGATCTGGCCACGTTTGTGCCACGCAATGGCCGCGGCGATCACGGGCACGAAGAAGCCGTGCCCCATGTCGGGATCGTAGGTCCACTGGTCGACCAGTTTCAGGAGGACCGGCGCGTAGCAGAGGGCAAGGAGCGCCGATACCCACCCGATAGCGGCCCACGAAAACGCGGTGGGAGTCCTGCTGGCGGGTCCCGTACCCGTCAGAACGGGAGTCATTCGCAATTCACCATCTCCACTTATTATCCATTATTCGGTTCGAAATTCAGGACTGGAGATACCGGTTCGACAATCAGAATCGGGACAGCCGGCCGAGCCGGGGCGCAAAAGCGAAATTGATTTGCACCAGCACGATCAGCGCGATGCTGGCGTAGCTGTTTACGAGGCAAAGAGCGGCGCCCGCGGCGTATAGCGCCTGGGCCACGACAATCCGGCGGTTGATCGCCTGGGTGACGTCAGGCGGTGTATCGCTCCGGATCAGAGCGCCGCGAACCGCGCAACGCCAGCTCAGGAACAGGGTGGCGCCGAGGACCAGGATGTTGATCCAATAGCAGAACAAGGCGCTTCGCCAGGCGATGAATTCGGCCAGCAGCCTGGTCGAGAAGGGCATAATCGAGACCGCGAACAGGAAGGCGATGTGTATCCACGTCAGATGACGGTCGCTGCGCTCGAGGTGGTTGAGCTGTGCTTGCTGTCCGTTCCAGAAGATGCCGAGTGTCAGGAAGCTCATCAGATACGTGAGCAGCTGCGGAGCGATCCCGGTGAGGGCGATCCAAAGGTCCCGCTCGGAATGAACCGCGCCGGCGGCTGGAGTATGCAGATCGAGCACCAGCAGAGTCATGGCCACGGCGAAGATGCCATCGCTCAGAGCGGCGAGGCGTTCAACACTGTGGCCGGCGATGCCGTTATAGGTCGTTTTCATTGGCTTCCGTCAGATTGACTGGTTTCGAGGATGATTGTGGTCCCCTCCGCTGCGAAAGTCACATCGCTTTCGAAAGCGCTGATCGCGAACAGGGCCAGAGCCGTGACGCCGGCGATCTGGTTTCTGCTCGTCGACCCACAGCGGCCGTACTTCGAGGCCGGCGAAAACGGCGATGCTGCAGCACAGCAGCAGCCCCACAAGCAGGCGCCGGTTTTCGAAAACTGAAAACGTCATTTGTCGTTCGGATTACACTATAGCTGTGAAGTGCCTCGCGATAACGGCAGCGCTGCTCGCCGTCTTCATCGCCCACTCCGCTCAAGCCGCCCTTTCCATCATGCCTTTAAAGGATGTCCGGGCCGGAATGCACGGTGTGGGCAAGACGGTGTTCAGCGGCGACAAGGTGGAAAATTTTCAGGTGGAGATTCTCGGAGTGCTCGAGAACACGGGTCCGAGAGAGAACATCATCCTCGGACGCCTCTCCGGAGGGCCTCTGGACCATACCGGCGTAATGCAGGGTATGAGCGGAAGCCCGGTTTACATTGACGGGAAACTGATCGGCGCGGTGGCGCTGGCGTTTCCCTACGCCAAGGATCCGATCGCCGGAATCCGGCCGATCGAAGAAATGCTGAAGGTGGACTCGGCGCCGGCCAACGTTCCCGCGCGTCGTCCGGTGAACGCGACCGATCCCATCGCGATGCTGCCGACCCGCGACGCCGGGAGTTTCGGCGACACGCGCATGGTTGACGTGAGCACCCCGCTTTCGTTCGGCGGCTTCACCGGCAACGCAGTCGCGCAGTTTGCGCCGCAGATGCGGAAACTGGGGCTCGAACCGGTTCAGGGCATTTCAACCGGGGGCGCGCCCGAAAACCGGATGGGCGATCCATCGAAACTTCAGCCCGGTTCCATGATCAGCGTCGAGTTGATGACGGGCGACATGAGCGTCGGCGCGGACGGCACGGTGACCTGCATCGACGGTAATAAGGTGTACGCGTTCGGGCATCGCTTCCTCGCGGTCGGCCCCACGGATCTGCCGTTCACGCGATCGGAGGTGATCACGCTTCTGGCGAACACCAATACTTCGTTCAAGATTTCTTCCGCCCGCGAATTGATGGGCGTGATTTCGCAGGACCGGGATACCGCCATCGCGGGCTCGCTGCGCGCGCGCGCCGATATGATCCCCCTCGATATCGAAGTGACCCAGGATACGAAGCAGGTGCAGGCGTATCACATGAAGATGGTGAACGACCGCTACCTCTCGCCCGTGCTTTTCCAGATGGCGCTCTTTTCGGCGATCGATGCGACGGAGCGCGCGCAGGGCGTTTCGAGCGTCGTCGTGCGCGGCGACATCGAGTTTCAGAATCGCAAGGAAACAGTTCCGCTGCAGAATATCTACGCCGGTGACGGCGGTCAGGCGATGCTGTCTTCGACTTCGACCGCCATCCCTCTGGCGTACCTGATGCAGGCCGGTTTCGATGCGCTGAAGGTGAAACGGATTTCGCTGCACCTGGAATCTTTCGATGTCAAAAAAGAGCTGAACATCGGGCAGGTTTATCTGTCGCGGAAGGAAGTCAAGCCGGGCGACACGATCGAACTGATGACCCAGCTCGAGGGCGAGAACGGAGTGGAACTGACGCGCTCGCTGAAGTACACGATTCCGCTCGGAACCGCGCCGGGGACGCTCTATTTCACTGTGGCGGATGGCGCGCAGACGGGGCTGGCGGAGCTGCGGCAGGTGATCAACGAAACGCCGCATTCGCCGGAACAGTCCATTTCGACAGTGGGCCGGTTGCGACCGAGCGACAAGGCTTACGTCCGCGTGTGGCGCGCGGAGCCCGCATACGAAGTGGCGGGCGAAGAACTGCCCGATCCACCGCCTTCGCTGGCTCTGGTTCTGGGCAGCACGCAGAACGTATCGCAGAACAAGAATTCGAAGATTGCGGAACTGGTGATCGACGCCGGGGAAATGATGGTCACGGGTTCGCGCACGGTCCAGGTTGAGGTCAAAGAGTGAAGCTGTTTTTTGTTTTGGCTCTGGCGGCCGGGTTGGCGAATGCCTCCACTTCCGCCGTCTGGGAGATGACGAGCTTTTCCGATTTCGTGAAGGGCAAGTTCGACGGCGTTTCGCTGGGACGCGATGGACGGCTTGCGCTCGCGCCGAAGCTGGATACGCTTTTCACTTCGGAACAGCCGGTGATCTGGAACGTGGCGTCCGGACCGGATGGCGCGCTCTATGCCGCGACTGGAAATCGCGGGCGTATTTTTCGCATCGAACCGAACGGCACGGCGAAACTGTTCTGGACCGCCGACCGTCCCGAAGTTTTCGCCATCGCGGTGGACAAGAAGGGAGTGGTTTATGCCGCGAGTTCGCCGGACGGGAAGATTTACCGCATCGAAAACGGCAAGGCCTCCGAGTATTTCGATCCACGGACTAAATACATCTGGTCGCTGGCGCTGGCCGACGACGGCACACTGTACGCGGGCACGGGCGACAACGGGCGTGTCTTTCGCGTCACGGGCGCGGGGCAGGGCGATGTCTACTACGCGACAGGGCAGGGAAATGTCACGGGCCTGATGATCGACCGCCAGGGCCGGCTGCTGGCGGGTACCGAGCCGAATGGAATTCTCTACCGGATCACGGCCAGGGATAAAGCGTTCGTGCTGTACGATTCGAATCTGCCCGAGATTCGCGCGGTTTCGCCGAATGCCGACGGCAGCGTTTACGCGGTCGCGCTGGGCGGAGCGCTGGCGAAAAAGGTGCAAGGCGCGCAGGCCAATCAGAATGCGCAGAACGATCTCACGCCAACGGCCACAACCAGCATCACCGTGACGGCCGACGCGGGAGGCGAAATTAAACCACCGGCGGCGGTGAAGCCGGAAGAGCCGGCGCCCGCGCCAGCCGCTCCGTCCGTGACCACGACGACGGCTATCAGCACCGACACCACACCGGTCGAGAAGAGCGCAATCTATCGCATCAATGCAGATAATACGGTCGACACGCTGTGGAGTTCGAAGGAAGAGAACGTTTACGATATTCTGCCGTCGCAGGATGGGCAGGTTTACTTCACGACGGACGATAGCGGGCGCATCTATCGCCTTTCCCGCGACAGTAAATTGACGCTGGTGGCGCAGACGAATGAGGCGCAGGCGACGCGCCTGCTGCAGTGGCAGGGCTCCATGCTGGCGGCCACGGGCAACATGGGGAAGATTTACCGGCTGGGCGCATCCGGCAACAGCGGAACTTATCAATCGCCCGTGTTCGACGCTGGCGCAGTGGCGAAATGGGGCAAGCTGCGATGGCAGGGCGATAAAGGCGCGGGCACGATCGCGCTGCGCACGCGCAGCGGCAACAGCATCCGCCCCGATGCCACCTGGAGCGACTGGTCCGATCCGCTGGCTGACGCCGGGGGCGAACAGATCGCGAGCCCGAATGCGCGGTTTTTGCAATACGAGGCAAAGCTTTCCGGCACGGGCGCGACGATCGAGAACGTGAGCGCGGCTTACCTGCCGCAGAACAATCCACCGGTGGTGCATTCGGTGACGGTGCTGACCACGGTGACTCCAGCCGCTGCGGGCAATGCACAGAAGGCCGGGTCGTCTGCCAGCTCAGCGACAACTCCATACACCGTGACTGTGACGGATACCGGGGATGCCACGCCGGTTACTTCCACCGGAACTCCCACCCAGACGTTGTCGCGCGCATCCCAGCAACAGTTGCTGATCTCATGGCAGGCGGACGATCCGGATGGCGACAAGCTTGC
>CAWBIS010000082.1:0-12984 GCA_963788485.1 Terriglobia bacterium | reverse complement strand
GAGATCATCGCCATGCGCTCCGGCGGAGTCTCGTCGCGGATCGTGGTGACGCCGGTTCTGACCTTCGCCTTCGGCGCCATGCTTGTCTCCGGAGCGTGCGCCATCTGGCTGAATCCCCTCGCCGTGCGGGCGCAGATAAAAATCGCCAATTCCGTGCTGGCGTCGCAGCTGACGGCCAACGTTGAGCCGCGCGTGTTCGAAGAGAAATTCACCAACGACAACACGGTTCTGTACGTGGACGACGTTCGCACCGAGACCGGTTCCATCGCCGACTGGTATCGCGTCTTCATCGCGGACCTGACGCCGCCGGCCGAGCGCAAAACCGGCGTGAAGGAGGCGCAGCCCGGACCCCGCGTGCAGGTCGCGCGCGAAGCCCTCGCCGTCCCCGACATCAAGCACAACCGCATCCAGTTGACATTGCGCGACTATGCGCTGCACGAGCCGCCCGTTCATTCCATCGCGCCCGTGACCTCCACCGTGCTCTACGCGCAACCCGACCAGCAGCAGACCGCCAAACCGTTCAAGGAAATGCTCACGAAGGAACTGAAAGCCTTCATTCGCAAAAATCCGCGAAACACCCAGGACGGCACCAACGCGCGTCTCGAACTGAACCAGCGTTTCGCCCTGCCGGTGGCTTGCCTGATGCTCGCCATGGTGGGAATTCCCCTGGGAATTTCCTCGAAGAAAGGAGGACAGTCGGCCGGATACATCTGGGCGATCTTTCTCGCGTTCTTCTGTTATTACCTCGGGTACATTACGCTGACGGGGCTGGCGCGTTCCCACAGCATGTCGATCGAACTGGCTTCATGGCTGCCCAACGGTGCGTTCGGCCTTGCCGGAATCGTGATGATCGCCCGCATGGAATCGCCTGGGGATCGCGACATCCTGGGGAATGTCCGCCATACTCTCGCCAGGTGGTTTTCGTCGCTGTCCCGCGTGTCGTTTTCTCCCCGCCGATCCACTGGCGGCGGCTGGATGAGCTTCGCCGTTTTTCAGATTCTCGACAGTTATGTCCTCTCGAGCTTCCTGTTTTATTTCGTCGTGACCCTGGCCTGCTTTGTCACCATGACGCAGATCTATACGTTTTTCGATCTGCTGGGCGACATTATCAAGAACAACGTTCCCATGTCGCACGTGATACGGTATCACCTGTTTCTGACGCCCGAGCTGATTTACGACAGTCTCCCCATCGCCGTTCTGGTGTCGATTCTGGCCACGTTCGGCGTAATGACCAAGAACAACGAGGTTACCGCGTTCAAAGCGTGCGGCATCAGTGTGCGCCGCCTGGGGTTGCCCGTGATGCTCATGGCCGGGGTTCTGAGCGCCGCCCTGTTCGCCTTCGATTATTCCTATATCCCCCAGGCCAACCAGATCCAG
This sequence comes from Terriglobia bacterium, assembly GCA_963788485.1. Classification (GTDB taxonomy): domain Bacteria; phylum Acidobacteriota; class Terriglobia; order Bryobacterales; family Bryobacteraceae; genus BOG-234. The sequence continues at coordinate 11,607 of CAWBIS010000082.1, read as the reverse complement.
GACGCTTATCTGAACGAGATCAAAGGGCGCGTGGCTCAGACTTATCTCCATCCGGAGCGTAAGTGGATCATCCACGATTACCGTATCTTCTATGTAAAGTATTTCGATCCTTCCGAGAGGGTGATGGTTGAGCCCTATGTGTTCGAACTCGATCCCAAAACCTTCCATATAACCCGCGAGATCAGCGCCAATCGCGCGCGCTGGCAGCAGAACATCAATGCTTGGGTCTGGGAGCAGGGCAAGGCGATCGATATCTGCGGTGTCGACGAATGCAAAGTGCAGAACTTCACGGTCACCACTTTTCCCGAGATCGCCGAGACGCCGGTCGATTTTCTGAAGCTGGTGAAGCTGGACAAGCAGATGAATTACAGCGAGCTGGCCGCGTATATCAGGGAACTGCAGCAGAGCGGTTTTGATACGGTCAAGCTCCACGTACAGTACTACAAGAAGTTCGCCGTCCCCGTGTTTGCGCTGATCATGGCCCTGATCTCGATCCCCTTCGGCTTTCTGGTGGGCAACCGCGGCGCCATGACCGGAGTCGGCGTCGGCATCGCGGTGGCTATGGCATACCTTGCGATCGGCCTCCTGTTCGACCAGTTCGGCAACGTCAATCTGCTGCCTCCCATGGTTGCCGCATGGGCGCCGGATGCATTGTTCTCGGCGGCGGGTATGTATCTCATGCTGCGCATGCGCAGCTGACGATACCGGTATAATGACCCTCAGAGGCAGTCCCCTCGATCCATGCTCGATATCAAGAAGAAACTAGAGGAAGAAATCGCCGCGCTTGAATACGAACTGCGCAACGAGCTGCCCAGGGAGATTCTGAAAGCCCGCGCTCATGGCGATCTCAGCGAAAACGCCGAGTATCATGCGGCCAAGGAGCGCCAGGGTTACGTCAACGCCCGGCTGGGCCAGTTGCAGAAGCGGCTGGCTGACTTTTCCATGATCGACCTGTCGAAGATTCCGCACGACCGTGTCGGCCTCGGCTCGCGCGTGGTTGTGCTCGACGTGAAGAAGGACGAGCAGATCAGTTATGAGCTCGTTACCAGCGAGGAAGCCGACGCTCCGAACGGCAAAATCTCCACCGGGTCCCCCATCGGCAGGTCGCTCCTCGGAAAAGAAGTCGGCGATGTGGTCAGAATGCAGGCGCCCGGCGGTACCAAGGAACTGGAGATACTCGAACTGGTCACGATCCACCAAATCGGGAAGTAAGACCGAATGACCGTCACCCGCGTTATCGGCCGCTTCTTCGGCGCCATCATAAATGCCATTGTCGGCGCCCTGGCGTTATCCCGGGTTCATCCGAACGTTCTCACTTTTCTCGGGCTCGTGATCAATATCTGGGCGGCCTTCCTTTTTGCCGCCGGCAAACTCCGCTGGGCCGGAGTCGTAGTCATCGGCGCCGGTCTCTTCGATATGGTCGACGGCCGCGTGGCGCGTGAAACCAACCGCGTGACAAAATTCGGCGGCTTTTTCGATTCCGTGCTCGATCGCTATTCCGACCTTGCGGTTCTGGTCGGTCTGCTCGTCTACTACGCTTCCATCAACCGTTTCTTCTATGTCGTGCTCACGGCAATTGTCATGACCGGCACGGTTATGGTGAGTTACACTCGGGCGCGGGCCGAAAATACCATCCCCAAATGCAAGATAGGTTTTCTCGAGCGGCCGGAGCGCGTGGTGCTCGTCATCATCGGTGCGCTGTTCAATCGCATGGCGCAGGTGCTGTGGGTGATTGCGGTGCTCTCGAATGTGACTGTCGTGCAGCGCATGCTTTTCACGTGGCAGGAAACGCGCCGCCTCGGCGATGTGGCGTCATAGCTCGGCGCCGGTGGTCGTCAGCGTCAGATAGCCGTGCTTGACGCCCTTGGTGCTTATCAGTCCATCCGCGATCCGCTGTACGTTTTTCGCTTTGCCCTTGACCACGATCACTTCTAGGCAATTGTCGTGATCCAGATGGACGTGCATCGTCGACAGAATATTCCGATGGTGATCGTGCTGCATGTCGGTCAGCTTTTCGTTGAGCATGCGCACGTGATGGTTATAAACCAGCGTCACCGTGCCCACAACGTCGGCTTCCGGCGATTCCCACGACTTCTGCACCAGTTCGTCGCGAATCAAATCCCGGAACGCTTCCGAGCGGTTGGTGTAGCCGCGCTGCTCGATCAGCTCGTCGAACCGGGCCAGAAGCGCAGAATCGATCGCCACTCCAATGCGTGCGAGATCGCTCATGGCTACATGTTACGGCAGCGTCGAACGTTCCTTCTCCGGTAGCACAAAGCTTCTGAACGTGCTACCTTGAGATCGGCGCCGATGCATATACCCGACGGATTTCTCAGCGTTCCGGTCTGGGGCACGATGGATGCCATTGCTCTGCCGTCGATCGGATATCTCGCCCGCAGGGCGCAGCGCGAGTTCGATCACCATAAAATTCCGCTTATGGGCGTGATGGGCGCCTTCATCTTCGCCGCGCAGACGATCAATTTCCCTGTCGGCAACGGCACCAGCGGGCATCTCGTCGGCGGCGCTCTTCTTGCATTCACGCTGGGGCCGGCCGCGGCCGCCATCGTGATGACGGCTATTCTCGCCACGCAGGCTCTGGTTTTTCAGGATGGCGGCGTGCTTGCGCTGGGGGCGAACGTTTTCAACATGGCCATTGCGGGCGTCATGGCCGGGTATCTGCCTTACAAGTTGCGGCGCGGGCGCAAATCGGGCGTGTTTCTGGGCGGCATGTTCTCGGTTCTGGTAAGCGCGTGTCTGGCGCTGGCCGAGTTACTGCGTTCCGGCGTTCCCATGCCGCGCACCCTGCTCGCGGTATCGATCGCATTATTTGCCGTCTCCGCCGTGATCGAGGGCGCGATCACGCTCGCCGTCGTGCAGGCTCTCGAGCGCATACAGCCAGGCTTTTTGCGCCGCCCCGGTGCCGTCGGCGGCCGCGGTGGGCTGGCCCTGATTACGGCGGCAGCGCTCCTGGCGGGGTTTGGCGTAGCCATTGCCTCCACCCGGCCCGACGGTATCTGGCGCCTCGCGGGTCAGACCGGAATAGCGCAGCGCGCGATATCCCTCGTATCCGCGCCTCTGGCCGATTACCGCCTGCAGTTGGTTTCTTCTCCCTTCCTGACTAAGTCGCTCGCCGGATTAATCGGGCTTGCAGTTATCTATCTTTTGTGTTTGGGAGTAAGTCGGTTGTTGACAGCCTGGCGTCCCGCGCGAGAGCGGGAAGGCGCTTAGTTGCGGCAAGCGCGCATCGAGCGCTGGAGCCGCGGGACCAGCGTGATTCACCGGCGTCACGCCGCGGCGAGGATCATGACTACTCTGATCCTGCTGATCTCGATAGGCACTTTGACCGATCGCAGCCCTGTAACCTGCGCCTTATACTTGCTGCTGTTGCTGGCAGTCGCGCTCGTGGCTCGCATACCGTTAACAGCACTGATTCGCGGAGCGGCAGTAGTATTGCCATTCGCTTTGTGTTTCGCGCTGACGAGCGCGCTTTCCGGCCAGCCCGCCCGTGCCGTCATGCTCATCGTACGTGCCTGCCTTTCCGCCCTGGCGGCTTTTCTGCTGATCGCTACCACGCCAATGCCAAATCTGATCGCGGGCCTCGAATGGCTGCGTGCGCCGCGATTTCTGCTTCAGGTGATGCAATTCCTCTACCGCTATCTGACCGTGCTGACGGAGGAAGCGGACGTGATGCGCATGGCCGCGCTGGCCCGTGCCGGATCCATTCGCGCGCTTCAGTTCCGTCACGCCTCGGCCGCCGCCGGAGCCTTGTTCGCGCGTTCCTGGGCGCGCGCGCTGGCTATTCATCGAGCTATGCTGTCCCGGGGATTTGAGGGCGCAATACCCACCTTGCGGACTCCCCGGTTCGAACTGCGGGATGCCGCGTTCACCGCCGGCGCGGCCATCCTGACCCTCGGCCTGCGCTTCGTTCCGCAATGAGCCGCATCGTCGAAGTTCGGAACCTGAGCTATACCTACGAGGATGGAACGCAGGCCCTGAAGGACGTTAATTTCGATCTCGCAGCCGGCGCCACCGTGGCCGTGCTCGGCGCCAACGGCTCCGGGAAAACAACCTTCGTCCACCATTTGAACGGCATTCTGCAGGGCACCGGGTCGGTACTGATCGATGGTTTGCCGGTGACCCCCGAGAATCTGCGCGAGATTCGCCGCCGCGTGGGTGTGGTCTTTCAGGATTCCGATAATCAGCTGTTTATGCCCAGCGTCCTCGAGGATGTGTCGTTTGGTCCGCTGGCATCAGGCATGGCGCAGGACGAAGCCGCGGAACGGGCGAAGGCGGCGCTTGCGCGCGTCGGCCTGCTGAGTAAGGCCTCGAAGGCGCCGTGGCATCTGAGCGCTGGCGAGAAGAAACGGGCGGCCATCGCCGGCATCCTTGCCATGGACGCCAAAGTACTCGTTCTTGACGAGCCCACCACGTTCCTCGATCCTCCTGGGCGGCACACACTGATGAACCTGCTGGCGACTCTCCCACAGGCGAAGATACTGGTGGCCAACGACGTCGCGTTTGCGCGCAGCATGACGAACGACGCCGTTTTTTTTGACAGCGGAACTATCGTGGCGAGATGCCCGATCGCCGAAATCGTCGAACGTTTCGGCTGGTAGACTATTCCGCCGCCTGGGCTTTGCGGTGCTCCGCCCAGCGGCGTTTTTGTGCGGCCGCGATGCGCTTGCGCGCGGCATCGCTCAGCACGCGTTTCTTGCGTGGCGCGGCCGCGGGAAGTGCGGGCGCCGCCGCGCCGGAGTTGTTACTGGCGGATCGCCGGCCGCCCAACTGACGCAGAACATGGTCGATCTTCGCCTGAATTTCGTCGCGTTCCCGCTCGAGATGACTCAGCGCATATTCGAGGATCGCGCTGTTCTTATCCGCTGTTCCTCTTGCCATTGACTCTCCCCCGGACAATATATCATGGAAGTCAATTGAAGTTAGTCAGTTACAATCCCAATGCGATTTCTTATCCAGCGCGTGAGCCGGGCGTCAGTCCGGGTGGAAGGCAAGTTAGAAGGCTCGATTGGCGCGGGCCTTCTCGTGCTGATTGGAATATCCGCCACCGACGGAACCGCCGAGGCCGACTATCTTGCCGACAAACTCGTCAATCTTCGTATCTTTTCCGACACTGAAGGGCGTATGAACCTGAGCGCAATCGACGCGCGCGCCGCCCTGCTGCTCGTCTCGCAGTTCACTTTGTATGGAGACTGTCGCAAAGGCCGCCGCCCCAGCTTCGACGCCGCCGCGCCCGCGGCCAGAGCCCGGGAGTTGTACGAGTATGTGGTGAAGAAGGTTCGCGAGAAAGGATTACTCACGGAAACCGGAGTATTCCAGGCCCACATGGAAGTGGAACTGGTCAACGATGGCCCGGTAACCCTCTTGCTCGAAAGCTGACTGTAACAGCGGGTTATACTGATTCGTTGGCAAAATCGATCTCATACCGTGATGCCGGGGTCAACATCGATGAAGCGGATCGCGCGGTCGCCGAAATTCGCAGAATGGCCCGTGCAACCTTTACCAAAGGCGTCCTGACCGACATCGGTTCGTTCGGCGGCTGTTTTGCATTGCCCAAAATGCGCCGGCCGGTGCTGGTCAGCTCGGTCGATGGCGTCGGCACCAAACTCAAGATCGCGTTTGCCATGGGACGCCACGAAACCATCGGCGAAGATCTGGTGAACCATTGCGTCAACGACATCGCGGTGCAGGGCGCCAGACCGCTTTTCTTTCTCGACTATCTCGCCGTGGGTAAGCTTGACGCCGTTGTCGCCGCGCAGGTCATTTCCGGTATCGCCCGCGGCTGCGCTGCCAACGGTTGCGCGCTGATCGGCGGGGAAACTGCCGAGATGCCCGGAATGTATGCCGACGGTGAGTACGATATCGCGGGAACCATCGTCGGCGCGGTCGAGAAATCGCGTATCCTTACGGGCGCAAAGGTCCGCAAAGGCCATGTGTTACTGGGTCTGCCATCCACCGGCCTGCATACAAACGGTTACTCGCTGGCGCGGAAACTTTTATTCGATGTGGCCGGCCTCACTGTCAGCTCCGTGCTTCCCGGCTCCGGCGTCATATTGGGCGATGAGTTACTGAAAGTGCATCGAAGTTATCTCCACGCCATCGCCGCCCTGCTGAAGAAAGAAGCCATTTCCGCCGCGGCGCACATAACCGGCGGCGGTATTACAGATAACCTTCCACGAGTGCTCCCAAAAGGTCTGGCCGCCAGGATAGATACAAAGTCATGGCAGGTTCCCCCGGTGTTCGAGCTGCTTCGGTCCATCGGCGAAATCCCGGAAGCCGATTGGCGTCGCACTTTCAATCTCGGCGCAGGCATGATTCTGGCGGTTCCCGCCGCAAAAACGGATTCGGCGCTGCGGACGCTGAAGCGTCTCGATGAAACTCCCTGGATTATCGGGGAAGTGATCCGGCAGCGCCGCGGAAAGCCGCGCGTCGAGTATGTCTGAAATCGGGGATCTCTGAATGCGCCTCGGTGTATTGATTTCCGGCCGCGGATCCAACTTCGAAGCGATCGCCAACAGCATCGCGCGAAGGAAACTCGACGCCGAGATAGCCATTGTCATCTGTAACCGGCCGAACGCGCCGGGCCTCGACATAGCCCGCGAGCGCGGGATACCCATGCGGGTCATTGCCTCCGCCGGAGTGGATCGCGAAACTTACGATAAGTTGCTGATCGACGAGTTACGCACTCATGAAGTGGATCTGGTTTGTCTGGCCGGCTTCATGCGTATGCTGAGCGCCGACTTTGTTCGCGCCTTCCCCAATCGCGTCCTGAACATTCATCCCTCCTTGTTACCCGCGTTCGCGGGCCTCGATGCGCAGCGGCAGGCGCTCGAATACGGCGTTCGCATCACCGGCTGCACCGTGCATTTCGTGGATGAATTCCTCGATTCCGGGCCGATTATCATCCAATCAGCCGTTCCCGTGCTGGATAACGATACGGTCGAATCGCTCTCCGCGCGCATTCTGTTACAGGAGCATGTTACTTATTCGAAAGCCATCGGTTACATCGTGGAAGGGCGAGTTACTATCGAGGGCCGCCGCGTGCTGATTCGCGAAGACGAGTAACCGGTATTGGGTCAGTTTGAAATCAGTTTCGCCACCAATCCAGATGCTTTGTGGTGCGATTCCAGAATAGATTCACGGGGTCACATGCGTTGTCATTTAAAGACAATCCTTTGCACGTGCGGGACTGCTGGAGTCCTGTGATACCAGGCTCGGGATTATCATCGAGCGAATCAGGCTCCAGCCTGGCAGCTGTCGCGTCACAGACAGCATCCTGATAGCCACCGCCCAGGCGAAACTCCAGAATCTCCGCCTTATTGGTCGCCGCTCGAAAGAAGCCGATGTAAATTCTGTCGCCAGTATGGCCGATGTATGCCTGATCCACCAGGCCGTCACACGCGATATCGCCGCTAACCACGCTTTGACTGTCCCAGCGAACGTTCGGCGCGGCAGTAGACAGAGCGCGTAATGCCTGGCTGCGTCGGACAGCAGACGGCTGACGGCCTCCGCTTTGTCCAGTCATGGTAATTGCCATGCTCAGACCAGCGAACAGAAATATAGCCATTCTCGGCACGAGGCGAGTGTACTACAGGTGAGTAACCTGATCGCGCCCGGCTCAGAATACAAGCCGGCGAACAATACCCACACTGGTTTCGATCGCGCTGCGAGGCGGCGCATACTCGACGGAAACCGGCACCGGCCGCAGCGCTCCACAGGCCAGCGCGAAGCCCGCCGGCCTGCGCGTCTGTTCCACGGCATCGAGCGAAGGCAGATCGAACGTCACCACTTTGTTCCCCGCCACGATTTGCAGCCGATTGCCCTCGGTCGAGCATTCCAGACTCCGCGTCGTTCCCGCAATCCGCCGCAGCGCTTCGCCCGGCTCGACCGACGCCGGTGGCTTCGACCGCGCATCCGCCAGTTTCAGCAACTGATCGGCGCGGTGGATATCTTCGCCGGCCTTCGCCCATTGCCGGCATTTCTGGCCATTCTGGCGAGCCGCCGCGGTCTCTCCCAGTTCCAGATGCGCGTAACCCAGCCCGCAGAATACTCCCGGCGCCTGTTCCGGCGTCACATTCGGTATCGCCATCAGGGTGGAAATCGCGCCGGCGAAATCGCGCGCGTCCACCTGGACGAGCCCCAAACGTATCCTCGCTTCCGTGAAGTCCGGCTTCGATTCCACCGCCCGTTCCAGAATCGGCACGATCTTGTCCGGAGATTGCCGGGCGAACCCTTCGAGCAAGGCCAACTGCAGGCACATCACTGCATCCGCGTCTCCATCATTGAAGGCTTTTTCGAAATAGCGCCGGGCTGTGTCGCGATCCCCCGTGGCCTGCGCCAGATTCCCGATCGCATGCGCGAGGTCGGCTCGGTCCGGCTGTTCCTGTTCGAGCCGCGCGTATTCCTGCCTCGCCTCGGGCAATTTTCTGGAGGCGACCAGCAGATCCACCAGCATCAGCCGCGCATCGAATTCGGGTACGGCCGACGCCACCGGCTCCGGCTGGGTTTTGTCCATACCCGCTTCGAATATTCTGCCGTAGATTCGCTTCCGGTCCAGATATCTCTGCAGATCCTGATAAACCTGTTCCGGAGTGCGCCCGAACGCTATCCGGCAAGCTTCAGCCGATGTGCTCCCGTGATGCAGCGCCATGACGAACTTGCCAAAGTTGTCCTTGTAGTCCGGCGCAAGATACAGCATATGCGCCAGCGCCCAGCTCTCCGCGTAAAAGATGCCGACCCGGTTTCCTTCGTGATAATTCGGCGAATTGGGCCCTGTCGAGGTCAGTTCGTCGAAACTGAGCCATTTGTCGCTGGCCAGTATTCGCATCCGGTCTTCGAGGAGATCCCCCACCGCGGTTTCTTTGCCCATCGGGCGCAAAGTCGAATAAACATCGGCCCAGCCTTCGTTCAGCCACAGCGGAATCTTCAAACCGCTGTGCCGGACGATCAGATGCATGTATTCGTGGATCGCGATCGGATAATCGATCGCCGCTGCATCTCCCAGCACGATGTAATCGCGGTTGGGCATATTGAAGAAATACCCCGAAGTTTGCGGGTTTGGTTTGTATGGCCGGTATTGCTCTGCGGTCTCGAATTCAACAATGCGCAGGGGGAAATCGGCCGACGCCCGCACCGGAGACGCCTTGAGAAAAAACTCTCGCACCTGCTCGAAGCGGCGGATGGTTTCCCTGCCCTTCTTTGCACCGCCGGTCGTGTAGAGCTCGAACTGAGGCGTCGTGAGGCGCGTCCAGTGGTCCACGGCGGCAGCCGGCAGAGCGGCTGCAAGAAGGATCAGAGCGGCCTGACGCAAGCCACCTGGCCCGGAAAACACCACTTCTAGATCATACGATGGCGACGGTGCGAATCAGGCGTTGCCAAAGACGCGCGCGAAGATCGCGTCCACGTATTTCAACTGGCGCTTGAGCGAGAACGTCTCGGCCAGTTGTTCCCGGCTCAACAGCGCCGTAATCGCCGGATCCGCCTCGATGGCCGCGCGGAAATCGCCATCGTGCTCCCAGGCTTCCATGGCGTGCCGCTGCACGATGGCGTAAGCTTCCTCGCGCAGCATGCCGGCCGCGGCCAGATCCAGCAGCAACTGCCCGGAAAACACCAGCCCGCGCGTGAGATCGAGATTGCGGCGCATGCGCTCGGGATACACAAACATCCGGTCCACCAGATTCGTCGTCCGGTCGAGCAGGTAATCGGCCAGAATCGTCGAGTCCGGCAGAATGATCCGCTCGACCGACGAGTGCGAAATATCGCGCTCATGCCAGAGCGCATTGTTTTCGAGCGCGGCGGTGGCGTTCGCCCTTATTACCCGTGCCAGGCCGCAGATCTGTTCGCTCGTGATCGGGTTCTTCTTGTGCGGCATCGCCGAAGATCCCTTCTGGCCTTTGGCGAAATACTCGGAAGCTTCGCGCACTTCGGTGCGCTGCAGATGCCGGACTTCGAGCGCAATCTTCTCCAGTCCGCTCGCGAGCGTTGCCAGCGTTGCCACGAAATACGCATGCCGGTCGCGCTGGATCACCTGCGACGCCACCGGGGCCGGCTTCAGTCCCAGGCGTTCGCAGATCTTCGCCTCCACATCGGGTCCGATATGGGCGAACGTGCCGACCGCGCCCGAAATCTTGCCCACCCGCAGATCTTCCGCCGCAGCGGTCAGCCGGTTCAGATTGCGCCCGGCTTCCTCGTACCAGATGGCCAGCTTCAGCCCGAACGTAATGGGCTCGGCATGGACACCGTGCGTACGCCCGATCTGCACGGTATCTTTAAACTCGAACGCGCGCCGTTTGAGCACCTCGCGCAGTTTCCCGATCCCGGCCAGCAGAATGCCCGACGCCTGGCGAAGCTGCAGTGCCTGCGCCGTATCCACCACGTCGTTCGACGTCATGCCGTAGTGGAACCAGCGGGACGGCCCCGCGTATCCGGCCGCTGCCATTGTTTCGGCGACCGCCGTGGTGAACGCGATCACGTCGTGCCGGGTCTGCTCTTCGATCTCGAAGATCCGCACCACATCGAACGCTGCGTGGCGCCGTAGCAGTTCAGCGTCTTCTTTGGGCACCACACCCAGTTCGGCCAGCGTTTCTGTCGCTGCCAGTTCCACTTCCAGCCACTGCTGGAATTTATTGTGGTCGCTCCAGACGGCGCCCATCTCGCGGCGCGTGTAACGGGGAATCAATACGCGAAAACCTCGGTATGGCGGTGTTGCTCGGCGATCACCAGACGCGGCGCGAGGCCGCGCTTTTCGAGCGACTGTTCGGCGCCCAGGCGTACAATCTCCGGATGATTATTGTGCTCGCTCAGATGGCCGAGGATCAGCGTCTGCACTCCGCCGTCGAGATCGGCCTCCAGATAATCGCAGGTGTGCAGATTCGAAAGGTGCCCGTTCCGGCCCATCACTCGCTGCTTCACGCTCCATGGATAGGGGCCGACCTTCAGCATTTCCAGATCGTGATTCGATTCGAGCAGCAGCATCTGCACGCGCCGCAGGTGCACTTTGATCGAGTCCGGCATGTAGCCGAGGTCGGTTGCGACGCCTACCTTGACGCCTTCCACATGAAAGCAAAACCCAACCGGATCAATGGCATCGTGGGGAATAGTAAAGCTTTGGACGACAATATTCCCGATCATCCACCCGGATCCGGCCTGAAATTGTTCCACTACTGGCGGCGCGTCGGTTTCCCAGTCGATCAACGGCGAAGTGAGCTTCGAAACGAAAACCGGCAACGGCTTCTTCTTCTTCGTCCGCCAGCGGACCAGCCGCGCAAGACCCGAAACGTGATCGGAATGCTCATGCGTAATGACAACAGCGTCGAGATCCTCGGCCTTTTCGCCGATCGCAGCGAGCCGCTTTTCCAGTTCACGAACGCTCAGGCCCGCGTCGATCAGAATCCGGGTCTTCGAACTCGCCAGAAACGCCGAATTGCCCCCACTGCCGCTCGCGAGTACGCAGAACCTGACCAGGAAACAATTCTCCTTCGTTTTGTTTTAACACAGAATCGGTTCGCCGAGCCTTTGAAGAAAACCTGCAGCCACGAATAAACACGAATTCACACCAACACCAGCTTTTTCGGACTCCTCTTGATTCGTGTC
>CAWBIS010000081.1:0-17643 GCA_963788485.1 Terriglobia bacterium | reverse complement strand
ATCTGGGCGTCAAGGCGCTGACGCTGTACGCGTTTTCGGCGGAAAACTGGAAGCGGCCAAGGGCCGAAATAGACATGCTCTGGCGGCTGCTGCGGTACTATCTGAGGCACGAGCTGCAGGATCTCCAGCGCAACAATATCCGGCTCCAATCGATCGGGCACGTCGAGGCGCTGCCGGAGAAGGCGTACGACGAATTGCGCGCGGTCGAACGGGCCACTGCGCGAAATGAGGGCATGCGGCTGAATCTTGCGATCAACTACAGTGCCCGCATAGAAATCGTGGACGCCGTGAACGCGATTCTGGACGAAGCCCGCATCGAGGGCCGGCTCGCCGACCTTGCGATCGACGAAAAAATGATTTCGCGGCGGCTTTATGCCGCGGAGCTTCCGGAGCCCGATCTTTTGATCCGCACCTCGGGCGAAATGCGACTCAGCAACTTTCTGCTCTGGCAGATTGCCTACGCTGAGCTCTACGTCACCGATACGCTCTGGCCCGATTTCAATCGCACCGAGCTGCTGCGGGCCATCCTCGATTTTCAAAAACGCGAACGCCGATTCGGCGGTCTGTCCGGCGAATCGTCAATCGACGCCGCGACCGAAACGGATCGGGCACCTGGCGAAGAGATGGAGATTGCCGGCATCGGCGTCTCCTCGCAATGAAGCGCGTCCTTACTGCACTTCTTCTCGTCCCCGTTTGCATCTATTCCGCGCTTTTCGCTCCCTGGTGGTTTTTTTTTGCATCCATTTCGGCCGTGGCGCTCCTCTGCATGCGCGAATTCTCCGCTATCACGGAATCGTTCGCACCGCTCGGGTATGCGGCGGGAATTCTCATCCTGCTGGCGCCGCAAGATGACCTGGTTCTGCTGTTTGTTCTGAGCGCGCTGGCGGCGATGTGTCTGCAGTTATCGGCGGCCAATCCTGAACGCGGGTTCGCGCGGGCCGCCTCGCTGGTGCTTGGCATCGTCTATATCTTTGGCTCCTGGAAGACGGCGATCCTCCTGCACGACAGCATGGAAAAGCCCGGGGCATTTGGCGTCAGCGCGGGGCACCACTGGCTGATGTTCGGCCTGATGGTGAACTGGATCGGGGACACGGGTGCTTACTACGTGGGTAAGAATTTTGGAAGACACAAACTGGCGCCGTCCGTGAGCCCGGGTAAGAGCTGGGAGGGGGCGGCAGCTTCTGCCTTCACCGGCATACTCTTCGGCGTGTTGTATCTGCCGCTCACGGTTAAAGGCACCCCCCGGCTGATCGCCGGGCTCCTGGCGCTCGCGGCAAACGTGGCGGGGCAGGTTGGCGATCTGGCGGAATCGGCCGTCAAGCGGGGAGCGGGGGTCAAGGACAGCGGAAGTCTTTTGCCGGGTCATGGAGGCATGCTGGATCGCGTCGACAGCAGTATGTTTGCGCTGCCCGTGCTATATGCTCTATCGACTCTGCTGCACTGAACCCACTGCGCGCCGGCTGGTAACATCGCGCGCCGCGGGCCGAAGGTTTTCCCACGCCAGGTTAGATTAGTCTCGGGTTGTGGAAGCCGATCAGGTCCGGAAAGCCTTCCGCGGATTTCTTCTCGATATCGCGCTGAACGCCATCGTTCCGCTGATTCTCTACAGACTTTCGAAGCGCTATATCTCGCCTTCGGAGTTTACGGCACTCGCCCTGGCCACCACGTTCCCGCTGGCCAGGAGTGTCTTCGACCTGGTGAAACGCCGGCAACTGGACCCGATTTCAGTCATCGTGCTGCTTGGGATTGTCGCCAGTGGTCTGGCTCTGCTGGCCCGGGGGAGTCCAAAACTTCTGTTGATGCGCGAATCCTTCTTCGGGGGCCTGTTCGGGACCGCCTGCTTTGCATCGCTACTGCTGCCGCGGCCTTTGATGTTTTATTTCGGCAGACACTTTCTGGCCGGGAAAGATCCGCTGAAGCGTCGCAGATACGAATTGAGCTGGACGCTTCCCGAGGTGCGGTTCAACAATCGTTTGATCACGATTGTGTGGGGCAGCGTTTTTCTGGGCGATTTCGCCGGAAGGCTCATCCTGATCTGGCTGCTTCCCCCGGCATGGGTATTGGTGATCTCGCCCATTCTGTTCGGATCGGTGATTCTGGCGACGACCGCCTGGACGTTCCGCCGCGCCCGGAGAGCCCGCGAAGAGGCTCTCCCGAAAATAAGGGCGCTGCTGAACGAGTGAAGCGGCTTACGCCTTGGCCGTACGCCAGCCCGCGGCGTATTCTTCGCGGGCGACTTTCGAATAAGGTACCGGGCTGACGATCGCGCGGATTTCGATCTGCTTGTGGCGCTCGACGGTGGTCTTTTTCGTCCCACCGTTTTCCTCGCCCCAGAGCAGCGAAACCTCGTTCCCGACGTTGACATCGGGATCGACGATGCCGAGCGACAGCATTGACCGCTCGTTATAGCTGTAGCCCGAAAACATCGACATTCCAACCGTCTTCCCGCCTACATGCACCCGGTCGTACGACGCGGAGGTGTAGTTCGAAAGCGGCAGATCGATGTATTTGTAGTGCTCGGCGCCGGGCTGGAACATCGAATGGAACACCTTCGTAACATCCTCGGAGTTCCAGGCGAATGTCACCTTGCGGCGATGCGGCTGGTCCTTGATCTTCTCCAGCGCTTCCCGGCCAATGAAGTCGTGGTCGAACTTAACGAAGGGGCCATAGCCCAGTTCGTACGGCGTCGTGTAATAGTCTTCGATATTGTTGGAAACGAAGCTGCCGCCGATGGAACCGGTACCTTCGTAACTCGACGCGGGGAGCCACTGCCGGTACGCCTTCATCTTCTCGCCGGTATAAACGGCCGGCAGAGGCGACGGAATCCAGCCGGATTCGAGCGTATTGGTTGCGTAGGCTCTGGATCCGACCTGCACCAGATCGAAGTCTTTGCCGGCTTCCACAATCACCGCGCGGATCTCTTCGCCTTCCGCGTACGGACCCCAGATTTCGAGACCAGGGGCGCCGGCCATTCCATGCCGCAGCGCGCGAACCTTGCGGCCGCCGATATTGATGTAATCCATGCTGAAGAACGGAATGTTCGGGATTGGCCCGCCGTTCAGCTTTTCAATCAGTTCCTTCGCGTTCGGACCCTGGATCTGGAAACGATAGTGATTGCGCACGACGGGTTTGCCGCCGGGGCGTGAGGGCGATCTGTCATCCTTCTCGGTGGTGACGTTGTATCCGCCGGTTTTGGCGTGAAACTCGATCCAGCTGGCCGTCGGCGCGCGTCCGACAAAAAGGAGCTTGTTCTCCGCCAGATGAAAAAGAATTCCGTCGCCGATCACAAATCCGTCGTAGCTGCACGGCACGAACTGTTTGGCTTTCTCCACCGGGAACTTCGCGAAGCTGTTGATGGCGAGATGGGAGAGCAGTTTGAGCGCGTCCGGGCCTTCCACTGACTGTTCCACCATGTGGTGGGACTGGTCGAAAAGAACGCAGCTGTCGCGCCATGCTCGCTGTTCGTCGCGCCAGTTCGAGTACTCGGCGGGAACCACCGGATACACGTATGCTCCGATCTTCGAATTACGAAGCATGGGCACCGGATTGCCGGCACCCTGTAGCAAATCCTCAAGGCTCTTCTGACTCATGTTCTATGTACTAATCCCTTTCCAATTGCATGCATTTTTCGTATTGTTCTAAACGCAAACGGACTAGTTTATCACGGCTCAAATCGCCGAACCCCGCAGCCCGATGCGCTTGCGCAGGTGCGTGCGCTCGTTCATCGGTTTGGCCGGCAGCCGGCGAATCTGATCGTCGAGCTTACGTTCGCTTTCCGCTTTGAGGGTTGCCAGCGCCTTCTGCTTTGGCGAGGGTCGCTTCGAGCGCATCGATCACCGCTCTATCCCGCGGCCGATTCGCCGCTTTCGTTTCCCCGGTCTGGGCGGCGTCTTCCGAACAGCGACCAGTACCGGCCGCGCATCCAACGCTATTTCTCCCCGGCCGCACGATATACGGCGGCGGCTCTGGCGTCGCTCCAGTGCGGCGGCACAGGGTCGTCGGCGATGCGCAGCAATCCCGCCGCGACGCCGCGATCCACCCTGGCCATGTTCGCGTAATCGATCTTCCCGGGTTTGTCGCCGACCGCGTGATAATCGGGAAATTCGGCTGCAACCGCAATGGTATGTGCCACCATTCCCCGCAAGGCGAAAGCGTAGTTGTCGCTGCGGGCGAAATAAGCGTCGGCGTCCTGCAGATGCCAGGTGCCGATACCTTCGGCCTTGGCCGCATCGCTCATGATCGCCGGCAGATCCGAGTAGGAAGGACCCGTAAAAGTGAATGACAACAATTTTCTGCCGCTCTGTTCATCGGTGCGCCCCATCTGTTCGAGATTGATATCCGCCACGGTCTGCGCGAGCGGGAACAGCGGGGTATGGGCGTAGTAATAGGACCCGAGCAGCCCTTTCTCTTCGCCGAAAAACGTCATGAAGAGAATGCTGCGTTTGGGGTGCGGATCCAATGTTGCGAGCGCGCCGGCAATTTCGATAACCGAAACCGTGCCGCTGGCATTGTCGTTTGCGCCGTTGAAGATGCCTTGCGGGCCCCGTCCCAGATGATCGTAATGCGCGGTCAGCAGAACGTATTGATGGCTCAACACCGGATCCGAGCCGGACAGAAGCCCCACCACATTCCGAAGCGCAACCTCTTTCACCGGGGGTTTTGCCAGATGCAGCGTGATTCTGAAGCTCGGCTCGCGCTGCAGAAATGCCAGAGCTGCCGCGTCGCGGACGCGAATCACCGGCGCGTGATGCAATGCCAGATCGTCGAGAAATTCGCCGGCCGGCCGGCTCCGCCCCGGTTTTCCAAAAAGCAGAATCAGAGCCGGCTTGCGCGACTGCAGTTCCTCCAGCAGCGCCTCGTCTCCATAGCGATCCAGTGAACCGGCGACGACCATTCCCGCGACTGGCGGAATAATGCCGTTGGCTGGAAGTTCCACCACCGGAGTGTCAGCGAGATCGAGCGCCGTGAGCGTTTGCGGACGGGCTTCGTTTGCCGGGATTTCAACTTGCTTTTCACCCGATCGGAGCACCAGCCGGAAACCGGTCAATTCCGGCGTGGCCTCATCGAATCGCGCGACCTGAAAGAAGGTGTGATCGGCAGCCGCGGGTTCGAGGCCGGCGCGGCGAAACTGCTCGGCGATGTATTCGGCGGCGCGATCCAAACCGGGCGAAGGCGTGTTGCGGCCCTCCAGTTCGTCCGATGCCAGAAAGGCAAGGTTCGCGCGAAGCGAGTCCGCCGAGATACGGTCCAGCGCCGCCTGCTCCGCCGGTGCGATCTCGCCCAGGCGCGTCGCGGCCAAAGCCGTCGCGATCGCGAACGCCGCAAGAAAACAACCTCTTTTCAATCGATACCTCGTTCTCTTACCATAGACCAATCCGGCCCGGATTTAGTTGCGCGAGGCAAGCCAGAAGGCCAGATTGCGCATCTGCTCTTCGATCCGTTCGCGATCCGGAGCATCGGGCGCGAGTTCCAGGTATCGCTTGAACGCGGCGAGCGACTCCGCGAGGCGGCGCAGTTGCAGCAGCGCCACGGCACGCTGTTTATGCTCCTCTGCGCTGCCGGGCGCGGCTTCGAGCAGCAGGTCGAGAACTTGCAGCGCTTTCGCTCCGTCGCGCCGGTTAAAGTAAATTCCTCGCAGATTGTTGATCAGACGCATCGCGATGTAACGGCGATCGACCGCATCGAGCATTCCCTCTTCGAGCGAGTCCACCTGAGCCAGCCGGCAACACTGTGCGGCGTCCACAATGGCGCCGCCATGGAACGGATCGATCAGCGCCGAGTACTCCGGATCCTCGTAACGGACCAGAAAATGCCCCGGCAGTCCGACTCCGCTCACCGGCTTGGCCAGACGGCGCGCGATTTCGATATAAATGATCGACAGCGTTATGGGAATACCAGTCTTCGTCTCCAGAACGCGGTTCAGACAGCAATTTTCGGGATTGTAGTAATCCTGTTCGTTGCCGCGGAATCCCAACTCGCCGAACAGGTACGCGGTAGCGGCTTCCACAAAGCTTCGTCCGTCGGAAAGATCCCGCGCGCGGCCGGCGATGGCAAATGCATAATCGTCGAGCTGAGCGATAAACGCGTCCGCATCCAGTTCGGGAAATTCGATCCGCGCGATCTCGAGCGCAGCGGCATCAAGCTCAATCCGCGATGGCCTTCGCGCCAGCAGATCCCGCAGCGACTGGGCGCTCGCGTCGCTCATGGTCAGGCCTTCAGTTTCTGCTGATCGGTTGCCTCGCCGAATGGGGTACATCGGGCCTCGGGAAGGATCGCCCGCACGAGGCCTGAAAGCACCGAACCCGCGCCGACCTCGAACCACCGCGTGACGCCATCCTCGGCGAGCGAGCGAATGGTCTGTGTCCAGCGTACCGGGTTTGGAACCTGGTGGTAGAGGCCTTCCCGCGCCTCATCACCAGTCCGCACCTCGCGCGCCTGCCAGTTGTTGATCAGCGGGAAGCGCAGATCGGCGAAGCGCGTGCAATCGAGATCGGATCTCAGCCGTTCCTGTGCCGGCCGCATGAGCGGGCAATGAAAGGGAGCACTAACGTGGAGCGGGACAGCGCGGCGCGCTCCGGCCGCTTTCGCCAGCACGATGGCGCGTTCCACCGCGCCGTGATCCCCCGCTATCACGATTTGTTCCGGGGAGTTGAATCCCGCGGGCGTCACCACCTCACCCTGCGCGGCGGCCGACAGCACTTCGTCAAGCTTGCCTTCGGGCAGTTTCAGCAGCGCAGCCATCGCTCCGGCGCCCTCCGGGACCGCCTCCTGCATATACCGGCCGCGCTTATGCACCAGACGCAGAGCGTCGGCGAAATCGAGCGACCCCGCGGCCACCAGCGCGGAATACTCTCCCAGACTATGACCGGCGACGAATTGTGGATCGCCAATCTCGTCACTGAGAACCCTCAGGGCAGCGACTGAAACGGCGAGCAGCGCAGGTTGTTGGTATTCCGTTTGCCTGAGAACCTCGGCTGGCCCTTCGAAGCACACCCTGGAGAGGCAAAACCTGAGGGCCTCGTCGGCTTCGGCAAAACAGTGGGCGGCGGATGGAAAGTTCTCGGTGAGCGATTTACCCATACCCGCGAATTGAGATCCCTGACCGGGAAAGAGAAAGGCAGTCTTCATTTCAAAACGTTGAAAAGACCACTATAGAAGACGCGCCGGAACGGACGTGCTTCGAAGTTCGTACCATAGTGAGAGAGAAGCGAAATGACCGAACAGGAACAGCAACTCATTGCGGGCTTGGCCGATCGAATCCGGAACGCGCCCGCGCCGCAGATCGACCGGGACGCCGACGACCTTATCCGACGTACCATCGGCGCGCGCCCGGATGCGCTGTATATTCTGACCCAGACCGTTCTCATTCAGGAGATGGCTCTGAATCAGGCGAAGGCGCAGATCGAGCAACTGAAACAACCAGGCGCGCCGGCGCCGCAGCCGCAGGGCAGCTTTCTGCACGGGCAGCCGTCGTCCTACACCCCATACGAAGATTCGCGTTACGCGGCGCCCCCGCCGCCACCTCCATCGGGTGGTGGGTTTTCGGGTTTTCTGCACAACGCTGCGACCACTGCGGCTGGCGTGATCGCCGGTGAGATCGCCTTCGATAGCCTCGCTTCGATTTTTGGGCATCGCGGTGGTATCTTCGGCGGCGGGGGCGGATTCTTCGGCGGAGGCGGCGTCTCGCCGGGGTCCGAAACCATCATCAACAACTATTACGACGATCAGGGCGGCAGCGGCGGCGGAGACGATTCGCGCTTCGCCGACGCGGCGGACCAGAACCAGGACGTCAGCTCGGACATCGACGACGAGCGCGACGATTCCGGCGACAATTTCGTGGACGACGGCTCTTCATCCGACGACAGCGGCTCGTCGGACGTTTAGATTCGGCCCCGCTTCAAGCGCGCGGCGAGATACCAGACGATCAGCGCATTGACCAGCGTCACGCCCAGTTTCAGTAGCGTGAAGTGGTGGTAAATTTCATACACCTCGAGCGGAATGAAAAGGCCGGTGCTGATCAGCGTCATGTACTCGGCCCAATGTTTACGGGTGAGCAGACCTGTCCCTTCAGTCAGGAAAATGCCCGCATAGATGAATGTTCCCGCGCTCAATTCCCGTAGTTGCTTCGGGGTGACGTTGAAAATCTTCAGGAGCAAACGGTGAATGAATCGGTTGTCCGGATCGACGCGCAGCACTTCGATCCAGTGCTGCGTAACCTCGGCCACATCGCGGTGCAGAAGCTTCAGGAGTCCGAAGCCGGCGACAAGCAGACCGAGGCCCTTGACCAGCTTGAACACACCGATGAGAATGAGCCAGAGATCGCTCTTCGATCCTCGGCGCGCGGATGGCATGCGGGCAGTTACTTGGCTTCGCAGTCCTCCGGCATCCACTTGCTGCCGTTCGGTTCCATCTTGAAATTCGTGCTGGTGATAAAAGGTTGCGTGAGATAGGTCGGGTCGTCGACGATGGTGGTGATGATCAGCCACGAGTCCCCGTTCGACTCGTTGGTGCGGGTGTAGTACTCAGTCAGCACAGTTTTATCGTCATAAGGAACGCCGTTCTTGCGCAGATAGCCTGGCGCGAGATGAGTGGTCACAACTTTCAGCGAACCTGCGCGCATGGGCCCGCGCGGTGCGCCGCGTCCGGCCGGAGGACCGTCCCAGCTCGCCTCCGAATAGCCCTGGAGTGAAGGTTTCTCGTTCGCAGGCGCCTCGCCGCCGAAGTGGAAGATGCGCGTCTGCTTGCCCGCGTCCGTTTCGAGCTTCAAAGTTTGGTCGTCAACCCACGTGATGTGAATACGCCCCGGCACGCGCATCAGACCGGCCGCGCCGTACGATTTGCATTGTTGTCCCGCGGCGATGTCTTTGCTCGGATCCCAGGTGTTGGCCATCGCACGGCCCGCTCCATTCAGCGGAACGCTGGCGTAATCGCCCTTGGCCGGGGTGACCATACGAAAGCGCCAGTCTTCGGTAACCACGGAAACCCAATAGCCCGTGAGATCTTCGGGAGCCATCTGTTTGGGAGTCAAAGGCACCGGAGGAGGGCCGCCACGTCCTCCGCGTCCGCCCTGCGGTCCCTGGGCAAACATGTTGCTACCGGCCAGCGCCAGCAGAAGCGCCGCGACGGCGGCGCATGGCGGCGCATGGCGCACCAGTTGCGTTCTCAAAATCATGCTGATTGACTCTGCCTTGCCATCAATTCAGCTACTGAACGACGCCGCTCCAGCCAAAGCCATCCGACGGACGCTTGATGCTGCGCATGCGCACGCGATGGTCTTCCGGATTGCGTCCGGGGTTGCCGGTGATAATCACATGATCGCCGGGCTTCAGCGTATCGCGCGAAACGCCATCGCGGCTCAACTGGCCGCCACCGCCCCACTCCACGGCCCATGTAACCATCTCGCCCTTGTCGTCCGGGGCTTCCACATGAACGAACGAGTGCGGGTTGCGAAACATGAACTGCACCAGTTTGCCGTCGATCGTGACCGTTTTATCCTCGAAATAAGTCGCGGCAAAAGAGTGATGGGCGTACGCCGGAATTCCCGCCAGAACAGCGCCGGCAATCAATAATGCAAAGACGGATCGTTTCATTGATTTTTCTCCTGACGGACACGCAAGACGGAGCCCTGGGTGACAGGCGTAGCGCTTCCGGCGCACGTTCTGCATGTCGCCGTCACACACTATCATGCGTCCTTCATTGAAGTCAAGGCTATGTCGTTGCACGGGTTTGCGCCGCGCGTCTGTGATACGATCATACCGAAAACATGGCGGCCTTAACGACGCCGGCGCCTGCCATTGACGGTCGCGCGCAGGTTGAGCGCATTCTCTCAAGCAGGATCTTCCGCACCTCCGAAGTGCTCCGCCACCTGCTGGCGTATCTCAGCGACAAAGCGCTCTCCGGAGACGCCGACGGCTTGAAGGAATACACGATTGGCCTCGACGCGCTGGGCAAGCCCGAATCTTTCGATCCCCGTCAGGAATCGGTCGTGCGCATGCACACCGCGCGCCTGCGCCAGAAGCTGGCTGAATATTATCGAACCGAAGGTGTCGACGATCCGGTCATTCTCGATTTGCCCAAGGGCGGTTTCAAAGTAACCTTTGAAACTCGACGGGCGCTTGTTGAGCCCGCTCCCGCGGTAGCGCCGGGAGAAATCGAATCCCCGGTCAGGCGCCGATGGAGCGCTCGCGAAGTCACCCTGGCGTCAGCTCTGCTGGTAACCCTCGCCTGCTCGGCTTATTTCATGATCCGGCTCTCGAATGTCGAGAGCAGCGAACCCGGCACGGCTTCCCGGTCTCTCAGTGAGACATGGACGCCCGCTCTGCGCGAGTTGTGGGAACCGCTCCTGTCTTCCAGCCGCCGTCTTGTGGTCTGCGTGGCTACACCTCTGTTTGTGAAAGTTCCGGGTTTCGGCGTCGTACGCGAATCCTCGGTCAACGACTGGGACGACGTGCCGGCGTCGAAACAGATCTCCTCGCTCGAAGGCGCTTTGGGTGCCGGAATGTCCGAACCGTCATACAGCTATACCGAAGCGGGTACCGCCACCGGGGCTTTCCTTCTCGGCCAGTTTCTCGCTCCGCGAAAGCAAGCGGTGCTTATCACCAGGGCCAATGTGCTGTCGTGGCCGGAACTCGCCGAGGACAATGTCGTTTTCGTAGGCCCCACGACCGGTATCCATCAGGCCGGCGATATCCCCATGAATACCCAACTGGTGCTCGATCCGGCGGGAATCCGCAATCTGCACCCGCGCCCGGGGGAACCGGATCTCATCAGGGATCGTCCGGCCCGCAGCGGGGAAGAGAGCGGCGTAAGCTATGCGCTGATCAGCCGCGTACCGGCTATGAATGGGCCGGGCGCGATCCTCATGCTTTCCGGCAATCAGACTGCGAGCGTCATGGGCGGAGTTAAAGCATTTACCACTCCCGCGCTGGCGCAGATGCTGGTTTCGCGATTGAAGGCGGGCTCGGGGAGTATTCCGAAATATTTTCAGGTTGTCCTGAGCGTCAAGGCAATGGATGACGTTCCGGTCGATATCTCCTACTTGTTTCACCGGGACCTGACGCACCCGTAGAGTTCCCCGCCTAACCAACTCCGCCCCCGGACGTCAAGAAGGTGAGGCCGCCGGAAACTCGCATCGCGAAAACGGTGGTAACGTAACCCATATATGAAGACGATCCTGCTGGCGACGATCGTGGCGGTCTCCGCGTTTTCGCAGACGCTGCCGCAAGGTGTGGAAAAGAAGGCAACCGTCGGCGGGATCACCGAATACGACTATCCCGACGGCCTGCGCGTGCTCCTGTTTCCCGACCCTTCCAGTCCGAAGGTGACGATCAATATGACATACCTGGTCGGTTCGCGCTTCGAAGGTTACGGCGAAACCGGCATGGCCCACCTGCTGGAGCACATGAATTTCATCCTCTCCACCAACGGGCGAAGCATCAAAAAAGAACTGACGGATCACGGCGCGCAGTGGAACGGCACCACCGATTACGACCGCACCAACTATTTCGAGACGGTAACGGCGAGCGACGAAAATCTCAAATGGGCGCTGGGCCTTGAAGCCGAACGCATGGTGAACATGCGTATCGAAAAGCCTTTGCTCGACACCGAAATGACCGTCGTCCGAAACGAGTTCGAACGCGGAGAGAACAATCCCAACGGCATTCTCGAAGAGCGTGTTATCGCGACCGCCTACCTCTGGCACAACTACGGCAAATCCGTGATTGGAAGCCTCGCCGATATCGAGAAGGTGCCGATCGACAAACTCGCCGCGTTTTACAAAAAGTACTATCAGCCCGACAACGCGGTGCTGGTGATTGCCGGCCAGTTCGATCCATCGAAGGCGCTCGCGTATGTGGCCGGGACCTGCGGCGCGATCCCGCGGCCCACGCGCAAGCTGGATCAGCCCTACACGGTCGAGCCGGCCCAGGACGGTGAGCGCTTCGTCGAATTGCGCCGCGTGGGAGAGAATCCGTCGATTGCCATCGCGTGGCACGCCCCCGCCCTGTCCAACGCGGATTCGGCGGCGTTGGAAGTACTGAGCGGCATCATGTCGGGCGGCGGGCGCGGCGGCGGCACGGGCCGCCTGTACAAGGCTCTCGTCGACAACAAGAAAGCGCTGAATGTGCGCATGGGGTACGAGGAACTGCACGACCCCGGATTCGTTCTGGTGCAGGCCGGCTTGAGCAAGGACCAGTCGCTCGACGAGGCGCGCAAGACGATTAACGACACCATCGCCGCGGTGGTCACCGAACCGCCGACGAAAGACGAAGTTCAGAAAGAAAAGAACAGAATTCTGCAGGGGATGGAACAGCGGATGGCCAACTCCCAGCAAGCCGCGCTCGGCCTGTCGGAAATGATCGCCAGCGGCGATTGGCGGCTGTTCTTCCTCAACTACGATCAGATCAAGAGCGTGACGCCCGAAGACGTGGTGCGCGTGGCGAAGCTTTACTTCAAGGAATCCAACCGCACCGTCGGCGAATTTATTCCCACGCCTCAACCGGATCGCACGGTAGTCCCGGCGGGGGCGGATCTCGCCTCGGCGTTTACGGATTACAAAACGACCATGAATGTTTCCCAGGGCGAAGCATTCAATCCCTCGCCCTCCAACATCGAGAAACATCTGGTCCGTTCGAAGCTGCCCGATGGACTCAAACTGGTGATGCTGCCGAAGACCACTCGCGGCGGCACCGTTCTGGCCGCGTTATCGGTCGAATTTGGCGACGAGAAATCGCTTGCGGGCAAGAACGCCATTGGCAGCATGACCGGCGCTTTGCTGGTGCGCGGCACGAAGGAGCATACGCGGCAGCAGATTCAGGACGAAATGGTGAAGCTGAATGCGCGCATCAACGTCTCGGGCAGTGTCGCTGGCGCGGACATCAGCGTGCAGACGACTTCCGAAAACCTCATTCCCGCGCTGCGCCTCGCGGCCGAAATCCTGCGTGAACCCTCTTTCCCGGATGCGGAATTCGATCAGGCAAAGGCGCAGCGGATCGCTGGTATCGAAAATCGCAAAACCGAACCCGACGCTCTTGCCCCGCTGGCGCTTGAACGTGCGCTGAACCCTTTCGGCAAAAACGACGTCCGTTACGTGGGCACAATCGACGAGGACGTCGAGGAGCTTGGCAAGGTGACGCTGGACGACGTGAAGAAATTCCACCAGCAATTCTATGGCACGTCGCACGGGGAACTGGTTGTCGTGGGCCAGTTCGATCAGGCAGCCGTGAGCAAAACGGCGGCGGAATTGTTCGGCGCATGGACCAGTCCGGCTCCATACAAGAGAATCATCACTGACTACCGGAAGACGCAGACCGTTAACCTCAAGATCGAAACGCCCGACAAGCAGAACGCCACGTTCGACGCCGGCCTCAGAGTGCCAATGCAGGACACAGACCCCGATTACCCGGCGATGGTGCTGGCGAATTACATGTTCGGCGGATCCATCACCGGACGGGTTCCCGACCGCATCCGCAATCGGGAGGGTTTGAGCTACGGCGTGCGTACCGGGTTTTCCGCGCCGGCCGAGGGCAACGCCGCACAGTTCAGCGCGAACGCCATCAGCAATCCGAAGAACGCGCCGAAAGTGGAGTCGAGTTTTCGCGACGAACTGGCCCGCACGCTCCAGGGCGGATTCACGGCCGAGGAACTCACGGCGGCGAAGAAGGCGTTTATGGATGAGCGCCAGGTCGGGCGTTCGCAGGATCAGCAACTGCTTCGGTTGATCGAAGCGCGCGAGGATGTCGGACGCACAGTGGCGTGGGATGAGCAAATGGACGCGAAGATCCAGGCTCTCACCCTGGATCAGGTGAATGCGGCCTTCCGCCGCCATGTGGATGCGGCGGCCATCTCGATCGTCAAGGCCGGCGATTTCAAAACAGCCGGCGTTTATCAGTAAGCAGAACGGATCAATCCGGTTCCAGTACGCAGATCTCGCGCAGGTTTCGATACTTTTCGGCGTAATCGAGGCCATACCCGACCACGAATTCGTCCGGAATACTGAACCCGACGTAGGCGACATCCACTGGCCGCAGCCTGCGTTCCGGCTTGTCCAGCAGAGTCGCAATGCGCACCGACCTCGGCTTGCGCTGTTTGAGAAGGCCGGTCAGGTAGTTCAGCGTGACGCCGCTGTCGATGATGTCTTCGACGATGAGCACGTCGGCGCCTTCGAGCGAAATATCCAGGTCTTTTGTGATCTTCACTTCACCGGAACTTGTCTTGCCGCGGCCGTAGCTCGAAATACCCATGAAATCGATAAACGTATCGCGGTCTATGGCGCGTGAAAGGTCGGCCAGGAAATACAATGCGCCCTTGAGAATGCAGATCAGATACAGAGTCCCGGTAGGATAGTCGGCGTCGATCTGCGCGCCCATTTCGAGAATGCGGCGCTGGATCTGTTCTTCCGACAGGAGGGGGCGAAGGGCCATGTCGGACTATTGTACGCGGGGCAGATTGTTCGTCTGCGGCGGATCGGCAACCTATGCGTCCAGCACGTCGCGCAGTTTGCGCCCGAGTCCTTCTGCCGTGAACGGTTTCTGTATCAATTGGGTTTCTCCGGCGAGCACGCCATGGCTGGCAATCATGTCGTCCGTATATCCGGACATGAAAAGCACCTTGAGCCGGGGATTCATCTCGCGTAATTTGTGCGCCAATTCGCCTCCGCTCATGTGCGGCATGATGACGTCGGTCAGCAGAACATCTATTGAATCGCGCTTCTGGCGCCAGATGTCGAGCGCCGCCTGTCCGGAATCGGCCACCAGTACGTTGTAACCGAACTTCTTTAAAACCGTCTCGGCCAGGGCGCGCACACTTCCCTCATCTTCAACCAGCAGGACCGTCTCCAGGCCGCCCCGGGCTGCCTGGTTCGTGGAGGCCGAAGAGGTTTCGTCTTCCGCCGCGACCGACGGAAAATAAATCAGGAACCTGCTGCCTTGCCCGGGCTGGCTTTCAACCTCGATGTCGCCGCCCGCCTGCGATACGACGCCATATACCGTCGAAAGGCCGAGCCCCGTTCCCTTGCCTTTATCTTTTGACGTGAAGAACGGCTCGAACATCCGGGCCTTGATGCCTTCGTCCATGCCAATCCCGGTGTCGGTGACTTCAAGAAGGATATTGAACGGCGGGTGACCGGGCCGTTCCAACGGTTCGCTCAGGAGGCCGCATTTGATTTCCAGCGTTCCACCGAGCGGCATCGCGTCACGCGCGTTGACCGCCAGGTTGATCATCACCTGCTCCATCTGATGCGCGTCGGCGCGTATCAGGCAGGGCTCAGGCCCGCAGCGAACGGTCAGATCGACGTGTTCGCCGATCATCCGCTGCAGCAGCAGTTCGATGCTCCGCAGCAGCGCGCCCAGATCCAGCACCTTGGGTTGAACCGTTTGTCTGCGGCTGAAGGCCAGAAGCTGTCCGGTCAATCCGGAAGCGCGCCGCGCCGAGTTCAGGATCTCCTGGAGATAATTGCTCAGACGCGGGGCCGGCGTGGTTCCCAGCCCTTCGAGCGCGAGCTGTCCGTAGCCGGAGATCACGGTGAGAAGGTTATTGAAGTCGTGCGCCACGCCGCCGGCCAGTCGCCCTAGGGCCTCCATCTTGCGCGCCTGCGTGAGTTGGTCCTCGAGTATCCGCCGTTCCGTGATATCGATCCCTACTCCGCCAACCAATGCAGTCTTGTCGTCGCCGGCGATGGGGAATTTGAAGATGAGCCAGGAGTGAATGCCGTCCTCCTGCATGACGGGCTGGACAAGCTCGATCGGACGGCCGGTCTCAATCACCAGCGCATCGTTGGCGCGATGCCGCTCCGCGTCCTCCGGCGACCAGATCTCCTCCTCCGTCCTGCCGATGATCTCTTCGGGGCTCTTCCCGAACAGAGGCAATGCCGCATCGTTGTAGTACAGATACTTTCCGTTGAGATCTTTGATGAACGCGACGCCGGGCAGATGACTCATGAAAGCGGAGAAAGTCCGCTCGCTTCGCCGCAGCGTCTCCTCCGACTGCTTGCGATCCGTGATGTCCACCACGGTCGAGACGATACTGTCCCCGATCTGTCCCGCCCCGCTGCTCAGCAGCCGCGAATTGATCAACGCCCAACCCCGCGAATTGTCGCGTCTGCGGAAACTCATTTCGAACTCCCGCACGTCGGGCGAGGCACTGACCAGTTTCAGCAGCCGATCCCGCTCCGCCGGATCGAAGTAAATCTGCTGCATGCGAACGGCTTGCAATTCCTCTTTCGAGGAATACCCGAGCATTCGCACCATAGCGTCGTTGCAGTCGAGAATTCGACCGTCGATCGCGGTGTGGATAATGCCGGTCAGGTTACCTTTGAAAATGAAATCCCGGAGCTGATCCGACGATTCCAGTTCGAGTTCGCGATTCTTGCGCTCTGTGATGTCCCGGAAAAGCACGACCGCGCCACGAATCCTCCCGTCGGTCCCGCGCAGAGGACGCGCCCCGCATGCGATCCAGAACTGAGCTCCCTGATACTTTGGCCGCACCGCGCACTCCACCCGCTCGATCGTTTCCCCCCTGAGCGCGCGTGCAACCGGCAGTTGCTCCGGTTTCAGCGGGTTCCCTGTTGCGGGGTCGAAAATGCCGAGGACATTGCAAAGCCCGTTGATTTCGGTAGCGTGCGGCACGTCGCGTTGGGCGAGGTAACGCCTGGCCCCCGCGTTTGCGAAGACAACCCGAGCGTCTCTGTTGAAAAGCAGTAACGAATCCGGCAGTGCATCCAACGTTGCCGTCAGAAACTGGTCCGGTTCTTCACCCGTTTCCATAAGAACCGAAATTGGGTCCTGCGCTTTGTTTGACGGGTTGTTCAAAATCGCGGCCTTCGCATCGCCATAGGCGTGAACGCGAAAAGGGTTTCGCGCAGCTCTTTATAAAAGGTTGATGATTTAGCTCCGTTTGTCAAATTATTATTCATCGTTTCTGGTACTGTCGTGGAGTCATAACAGACCGACAAAGGAAATCGCGGTGCGATTCAACACGGTATGCGCGGCGGATGCAATCCGGTTCTGCCCGTCTGAATGCTATATCCTGTTTCGGTGACCATGGCCAGACTCGTCCTTGCTCTCTGCATTTTGACGCTGCCGGTTACGGCGCAGTTCCCCGCCGACAGCACCCTGCCGCGAAGTCAGCGCACCAACCGCCAGATCGCGAAATTCGCCCCCGGTCCGGCTCCGCGAGCCAAAGACGGCAAGCCCGATCTCTCCGGCGTCTGGGGTTATGCCGGTTACACTTCCGATATTGCCAAAGACTACGATGTCGGCGCGGTCCCCATGACACCGTTCGGCGAGAAGCTTTTCAAAGAGCGGCAGGCGAATCAGGGCATTTACGACCCGGAAGCACGCTGCCAGCCGACTGGCGTTCCGCGGCGCGATCCGTATCCTTCGAAGATCCTGCAGGAGCCCAACCTGGTGGTCATTCTGTTTGAGGGCAGCATGCACAGTTACCGTCAGATCTTTCTCGATCGCGCCACCCACCCCAAAGACCTGCAGCCCACGTGGTTCGGCGATTCCATCGGCCGCTGGGAAGGCGATGAACTGGTCGTGGATACGATCGGGTTCAACGGTAAGACATGGCTCGATCTCGCCGGGCATCCCACCTCGGAGCAACTCCATGTGATCGAGCGCTACTCCCGCCCCCAATTCGGTGAAC
>CAWBIS010000080.1:0-10045 GCA_963788485.1 Terriglobia bacterium | reverse complement strand
CGCTTCCGACTGGTTTCCGGACGTCGCGAGCATGGCGCGCTCAATCATACCCTTTTCCAGGATCTCGACAGCCTGCTCGAGAAAGAATCCCGAATCCATCAGATAATCGACAAGAGCGTCAAAGCGTTCTTTCATGCGTGGCTGTTCGTCCCTATTCGTCGCGCGCGCGGGCGCTGTTGTCCAACGCCGATTTCACCTGCGCGTATTGTTTGCGAAAACTGGATTTGAGTTCCATTGGCGCGATCGCAACAAAAGCGTGCGATGCGTCCAACACCCAGGGCGCAATTCGCGAGTGTACCACTGAGGCGGATGCGGTCTTCGAATCCACTTGCGGACCAAACGCCATGAACGCAGTCAGCAAAGTCACCGAAAACAGCAAACCGCGCACCAGGCCAAACGCGGCGCCGAGCAGGCGGTCGAAAAACGACAATCCGACGGTGTGCAGGAAACGACTTACGATCCATCCCAGCATGCCGCCGCACAGCAGGACGGCTACGACGACCAGCAAAAAGCCGATGAGATTGGCCATGCGCGCCGAACTCACGTAAGGCAGGAGAAACGATCCGGCGAGTCCGTAAAACCACATGCCCAGCACCAGCGCGAAGAGGGCCGCGGCCAGACCAATGATCTCGCGCGAGAATCCTTTACGCGCGCTCATGAAGACAGATACCAGCAGGATCGCGATCAGCACGAAATCGAGCCAGTTCACAGCGCGCGGCCCGTCAGCAGAGTGTACGCTTCGCTGTACTTCGCGGCGGTTTTTTCGATGACCTCTTGAGGCAGAGAGGGCGCCGGCGGTTGTTTATTCCAGTCGAGCGTCTCGAGATAATCGCGCACGAACTGCTTGTCGAACGATTTCTGCGGGCCGCCGGGCGCGTATTCGCCGCTCGGCCAGAAACGCGAGGAATCCGGAGTCAGGACTTCATCGGCGAGCAGGAGCTCTCCGTTGTGCCAGCCGAATTCGAACTTGGTGTCGGCGACGATGATCCCGCGGGATTCGGCGTATACGGAAGCTTTGTTGTAAATCCGCAGGGTCAAGTCGCGCAGTTTCGCGGCGATCTCATGCCCGATCGAGGCTGCGACGGCTTCGAACGAGACGTTTTCGTCGTGACCCGATTCGGCTTTGGTGGCGGGAGTGAAGATCGGCTCGGGAAGGCGGCCGCTTTCAAGCAGGCCGGGAGGCAGAGGAATGCCGCAGATCGCCCCGGTCTTTTTGTAATCTTTCCATCCGGAGCCCGATACGTAGCCGCGCGCGACGCATTCGATGGGCTCCATGCGGCAGCGCTTGACCAGCATGGAGCGGCCTTCGAGCTGATCCCGATGTTCACGCAGCGCGGCGGGAAACGCACCCACATCCGCGGTGATGAGATGGTTGGGAACTTCATCGCCCAGCAGGTCGAACCAGAACAGCGACATTTGCGTCAGTACCCTGCCCTTGCCCGGAATTCCCTGAGGCAGAATGCAGTCGAAGGCCGAAATGCGGTCGGTGGCGACGATCAGGAGATCGTCGCCCACCCGATAGACGTCGCGTACTTTTCCGCTGGCTACCCGTTCGACGCCGGGCAGGCTGGTGGTGGAGAGAACGGTGGTCACAGTTTGGCGGATATGTTTGCGGGCGCTGGGGTCGGGACCGTTTCGGGAGCCGTCACCAGATGGCTGTGGTAGCGACTGTAGCTGAAGTAAATGGTGAGGCCGATGACCAGCCACACGACCAGCCGGACCCACGTCCACATATCGAGTGAAGCCATCATGGCGAAACAGACAACGATTCCGAGGATCGGCACCAGCGGAACGAACGGCGTCCGGTAAGGGCGCGGCAGATCGGGATTCGTTTTCCGCATGATCATGATGCCGCCGCACACTATGACGAATGCGAGCAGGGTGCCGATACTTGTCATATCGCCGAGGCTCGAAAGCGGGACCAGTCCCGAAAAAAGACTGACGAAGATCATGAAGGCGAGGTTGCATCGCCAGGGCGTTCTGTATCGCGGATGAATATCGGAGAAAAGTTTCGGCAGCAGACCGTCGCGCGACATGGAATAAAAGACGCGGCTTTGTCCCAGAAGCATCACGAGAATCACTGAAGTATAGCCGGCCAGGATGCCGATGACGACGCCGGTTCCAAGCCAGTCGTAACCCATATTGTGCAGAGCTTCATAAATGGCGGTATCGGTCATCTCTTTATAATTGACGACGCCCGATAACACATACGCGAAACCGACATAGAGCAGCGTACAGAGAGCCAGCGAACCGATGATGCCGATCGGCATGTCGCGTTGCGGGTTGCGGGTTTCCTGGGCGGCGGTGGAAACTGCATCGAAACCGATGTAAGCGAAGAATATGACTCCCGCGGCGCGCATTACGCCGCTCCAGCCGAAATGACCGAACTCTCCGGTGTTCGGAGGTATGAACGGCACGTAGTTGGCGTGCTTCACGTAGGCGAAGCCCAGCCCGATGACCAGTACGACGATGGCGACTTTCAGCGCCACGATAAAACCGTTGAATCGCGCCGATTCCTGGATGCCGATGATCAGCACGATGGAAAGCGCACAAATGATGAGAATGGCCGGCAGATTGACGACGCCGCCCTCGAAAGGCGATTTCGTGAACGCCGCGGGAAAGGTGATGCCGAACGTCTGGAACAGTCGCAGAAGATATTTCGACCAACTCACCGATACTGTCGCCGCACCCACGGCATACTCGAGTACGAGGTCCCAGCCGATGATCCACGCCAGCAGTTCGCCCATAGTCGAGTAGGCGTAGGTGTACGCGCTGCCCGCGATCGGAATCATGGTGGCGAATTCGCTGTAGCACATGCCGGCGAAAGCGCATCCAAGGGCGGCCACCAGGAAGGAAAAGACCACCGCCGGTCCGGCGTTCTCGTGTGCGGCCTTCGGAGTGAGGGCAAAGAGACCGGCGCCGATGATGGCACCGATACCAAGCGCGACCAGATTTACCGGTCCGAGGGTGCGCTTCAGCTGGTGCTCTCCGCCTTCGCTTTCGCGCAGGATGCGGGTAATGGGTTTCGTCGCGAAAAGGTTCAAGACGATTGTTCCTCTTTTCTGCGCCAGAGGGAGTAGACGGGCATCCCCGGCAATACCGGAATCAATCCGCGCACCGTGAACGTGGGCATGTGGATCGGCAATCGTACCTCAATCAAACCGGCCGCCGGCATAGACGGGATCGGCAGGACGGATAACCCACGGCGCGGTAGGGGCGGTCCATCTCCGGACGCGTGCGGCGCAAGCGAAAGAGGCCACCATTCGTCAGGATAGAGAACTGCAGCACTGCAAAGATAACATAGTCGCGCGCATCGTTCCACTGCGGCCGAGCTTAGCGGAATGGTCCGGACGCACCGATTGAACTGGCTGTCCGTTGCCATTCGATCATCCGATCACGCAATGCCCGATGACATGGAGCCGGGTAGAGGTCGGCGATAATGGCCACGGAGTCTGCGCCGGAGTTCCAGCAGATTGCGGCGTTCTCCCGGGAGATGCCTCCGATGGCGACGAGGGGTTTCCCGGTGAGGGCGCGGACGGCGCGCAAGCCCTGAATACCGACGGTCGGATCGGGACGTTCTTTCGAAGCCGTGGTGAAGATCGGTCCGAAGGCAAGGTAGGAGACGGGTTCGGACTGGGCGGCCCGCATCTGATCGGGATTGTGAGTGGAGAAGCCGATGATGGCCTCGGCGCCGACGATCTTGTGCGCGTCAACCGGAAGGAGGTCGTCCTGACCGAGGTGAAGCCCGGCTCCGAGGACGCCGGCGTAATCGGCGCGGTCGTTGACAATGAAGACGGCGCCGGCGGCGCGGCACAGGCCCGCGATTTCGCCGGCCTGCGCGAAGAATTCGCGGCTCCAGAAGCCTTTGTGGCGGAATTGGAGAATACTCGCGCCCCCTTCGAGCATGGCGGCGGCAGCGTGGATGGGGTCGAAGTTCAGGCGTTCGAGAGTGCCGGTATCGAGGATCGGGTAGACGCGCGGGAGGGTCAAAGGATGATCGTAGCGCGCGGCAAGTTCCCGGTAGACATGCGTTTGCGGAGCCACAGTGCCATCATGTGTACCCTCGACAAGGATTTCGAAGGCCTCGCCGACAGGACTAAAAGACTCGAGAATCTCGAATCCGGCCAGCGTCACTGATTCGGCTCATTTCAATCCCCGCGATAAACTGAAGCTTCCAGATGCAATTAGAGAAGGTGTACGAGCCGCAGCGGTTCGAGCCACGCTGGGCTCAATGGTGGGTCGAAAGCGGCATTTATCACGCCCGATGGCAGCCTGACAGGCCGGTCTTTTCGCTGGTCATTCCGCCGCCGAACGTCACCGGTTCGCTCCACATGGGCCACATGCTGGAGCATACCGAAATCGATGTCACCGTCCGCTGGCATCGCATGCGGGGCGAGATTACGCTGTGGCTGCCGGGGACGGATCACGCCGGTATCGCCACCCAGATGGTGGTCGAGCGCCAGTTGGCGGAGGAAGGCCTGAACCGGCGCGAGATGGGCCGCGAGGCCTTCGAGGCGCGGGTCTGGAAATGGAAGGCCGAATCCGGCGGCACGATCAAACGCCAGATGATTCGGATCGGCGCGTCCTGCGACTGGTCGCGCGAACGGTTCACGCTGGATCCAGGCCTTTCCCGCGCGGTGCGCGAAACCTTCGTCAGCCTCTACGAAAAGGGCCTGATTTACCGCGGCGAGTACATGGTCAACTGGTGCCCGCGCTGCCAGACCGCGATATCCGACCTCGAAACCGCGCATGAGGAAACGGCCGGGCACCTCTGGCATATCCGCTATCCGGTGGTCGGTACGGACCGTTATCTGGTGGTCGCCACCACGCGTCCCGAAACCATGCTGGGCGATACCGCGGTCGCCCTCAACGCGCGCGACGAACGTTATCTCGATTTGCATGGACGCACCGTTCGCTTACCGCTGATGGATCGGGAGATTCCGATCATCCTCGACGACATGGCCGATCCCGAATTCGGCACTGGCGTAGTCAAAGTAACGCCCGCGCACGATCTCAACGACTTCGAAGCCGGCAAACGGCATAACCTGCCGATGATCCGCGTGATCGACGAAGACGCGAAGATCACCGCCGCCGGCGGCAAGTATGCGGGCCTGGACCGCTACGAAGCGCGGAAACGCGTGGTGGAAGATCTGGAAAAGCTCGGCTTGATGGACAGCATCCAGGACTACACGCTCAGTGTGGGCAAATGTTCCCGGTGCAAGACCGTGGTCGAGCCGCTGGTCTCAAAGCAGTGGTTCGTAAATACGAAGCCGCTGGCGGCGAAGGCGATTGCCGCGGTCGACGAGAAACGCATCGAAATCATTCCCGAGAACTGGGTCAAGACCTGGAATGAATGGATGCACAACATTCGCGACTGGTGCGTCTCGCGCCAGCTGTGGTGGGGGCATCGGATTCCGGCGTGGTATTGCGATGCGTGCGGCGAAACCATCGTGTCGCGCACCGATCCAACATCCTGTCCGAAATGCGGCGGCACTCCGCGACAGGACCCCGATGTTCTCGATACCTGGTTCAGTTCGGGGCTCTGGCCTTTCTCGACGCTCGGCTGGCCGGATCAGACCGACGATCTGAAACACTTCTATCCGACGACGCTGCTGATCACCGGTTTCGACATTTTGTTTTTCTGGGTCGCGCGCATGTCGATGCTCGGGATCGAATTCATGGGCGATGTGCCGTTTCGCCAGGTCTACATCCACGGACTCGTGCGCGACGCCGAAAAGCAGAAGATGTCGAAGACCAAAGGCAACGTGATCGATCCGCTTCTGGTAACCGAGGAATATGGCACCGACGCCGTGCGCATGGCGCTGCTGACCGGCGCCGCGCCGGGCACCGACATCGTTTTCACGACCGACCGCATCGACAGCTCCCGCGCCTTCGCCAACAAGATCTGGAACGCGGCTCGATTCATCTTCCTCAACATGGAGCGCAGCGGTGTGCAGCCCTGGATGGCGGAAGACGTGAATGCTTATCTGCCCGACGCCGCCGCGCCCGTCGAGGACCGCTGGATTTTCAGCCGCCTGAACGAATGCGCGCAGCAACTGAATCGCGCCATTGAACAGTACCGCTATCACGAAGCCGCCCACGTCGTCTGGCACTTTATTTACGACGATTTCTGCGACTGGTACATCGAGTTGAAGAAACTTCGCTTCACCGAAGCCTCGGGACTGAACGAAGACTGGCGCAATCTGCTCGCGGTCTTTGAAAGCGCGCTGAGACTGCTCCATCCGGTGATGCCGTTCCTGACCGAGGAACTCTGGCATCGGCTCGGCGCCGAAGAGGGCGCATCGATTTCGCTCGCGGCGTTTCCGCAATTCGATCCCGCGCGTTACGACTCCGAAGCGGAACGCGAGGTGGGATTACTGCAGTCCGTCACGACCGCGGCGCGAGGCATCCGGGCGGACCTGGGTCTCGACCCGAAAATGCCGCTCGGAGGGCGCGTGTCGGTGCCCGTGGATTTGATGGCCGTGAAGCGACTAGCCGGCGTTTCGCTGACCGTCGGCAATGTGCCGAAGACCGGGGCGGTTCGTTCCAGCGCCGATTTCGATTTGTCCATCGACGTGCCGCAAGGGCAACTGGAGGCGCAGCGCAAGCGGATCGAAAAGGAACGCGACCAACTGGTGAAGAATATCGCCAATTCGCAGCGGCAACTTGCCGACGAGGTCTTCCTGAGCAAGGCCCCGGCGAAGGTCGTCGACAGTATTCGAACGAAACTCAGCGAATACGAAACG
The DNA here is from genome assembly GCA_963788485.1 of Terriglobia bacterium. GTDB lineage: Bacteria > Acidobacteriota > Terriglobia > Bryobacterales > Bryobacteraceae > BOG-234. Next base: position 3,299 of record CAWBIS010000080.1, on the reverse strand, counting down.
CAGCTGGCCAAAATCAATGCACTCTGAGATCCTCGACGCAGTTCGCCGCGCGCTGGCGGAGGACATCGGCACGGGCGACGTTACTTCGCAGTTTTGCGTTCCAGCGGACCGCCGCGCATGCGGCTATTTCCTGGCGCGGCATTCGATCATTCTGGCCGGGATCGAGCTGCTTCCGATCATCTACGAAGAAAGAGGGGGGGTGGAAGAACTGACTCTCCTTCGGCAGGACGGCGATCCTCTCGAAGAAGGCGATCGTATCGCCACGGTCCGCGGCCCCGCGCGCACGCTGCTCGAATGCGAGCGTGTGGCTCTCAATTTTCTGCAGCGCCTTTCCGGCGTGGCGACTCTGGCGCACAAGTTCGCGTCCGTTGTGGAGGGAACCGGGTGCCGCGTTCTGGATACGCGCAAAACTACGCCTGGGCTGCGCCGTCTGGAAAAAGCCGCGGCCGCCGCAGGTGGCGTCACCAACCACCGCATGGGCCTTTTCGATGCCATTCTGATCAAGAACAACCACATCGCGGCCGCAGGCGGCGTGCGCGAGGCGATCGAAAATGCGCGCCAGTCCGGGCTGCCCATCGAGATCGAAGTGCGCGCCGCGGACGAGTTGAATGAAGCCCTGGCGAGCGGCGCCACACACCTGCTGCTCGACAACCTTTCCCCGCAGCAGGCGGCCGAATGGGTGCGGATTGTGGCTGGCCGCGCCACGATTGAGCTATCGGGCGGCATCGACCTCGATAACGTGCGTTCGTACGCCGAAACCGGCGCGGACTTCGTATCCGCCGGCGCCATTACCCACTCCGCGCCCGCGGTGGACATCAGCTTTCGCCTTGACTTGTTATGAAAATCTGGCTGCGCTCGACCGGCTCCACCATGAAAGACGCCGCGAATCTGGCGGCGCGGGATGAGCCGCATGGCACGGTTGTTGTGGCGGAAGAGCAGACGGCCGGGATCGGACGTCATGGGCATTCGTGGCACTCGGAGCCGGGCGGCGGTCTCTATCTCTCCATCATTCTGCGCCTGAAACTTCCGCCCCGGAGCCTGCCGGTTCTCACCATGGCGCTCGGCCTCGCGGCGCAGCGCGCCATTGAAGATACGTGCGAGGTGCGCTGCGATCTGCGCTGGCCAAACGATCTGATCCTCAATGAAAAGAAGCTCGCCGGCATCATGGTGCAGTCCACCGATAAAGGCGCGCTGATCGCGGGCATCGGCATCAACGTGAACCAGACCGGGTTCCCCGAAGAACTGCATGCGATCGCTACATCGCTGCGTATCGAGACCGGGCGCGAGCACGCCAAAGAAGCGCTGCTGGATCGCGTGGTGGGCGAGTGCCTGATTTATGCGGAGCAGCTCGGCGAAACCGGCGCATGGCCAATCCTGCGGGAATTCGAAGAACGGTCCAGCTACGTGCGTGGGAAATCCGTTTCGGTCGATACCGGCGATCGAACTTTTTCCGGCGTGACTGTGGGGCTGGACGAGAAGGGATTTCTGCTGGTCGAAACGGCCGATGGCGTGGAGACTGTGTTGGCCGGAGGCGTACGGCCGGCGGGTTGAAATCCGCTCCGCAACGCTAGAATCAAAGTTCCCATGCAATCGCGTTTAGTCTGCTTCAACTCCGCGTGCCGCGCGGCGTACGACATCACCGCGGTGCTTTACAATTGCCCGGAATGCGGCGGCCTGCTGGAAGCTCAATACGATTTCGGCAAACCCAACGTTGGCGCTCTCAAGGTTGCCTGGCGCGAACGGCGCATGTCGAATGCCCCGCTTTGCCAGAGCGGCGTCTGGCGTTACCGCGAACTGTTTCCGTTCATCGATGACGATCGCTGCATCGTGACGCTGCGCGAAGGCAATACACCGCTGCTTGATGGGCCGCGCGCCGCCGAATACGGCGGCCTCGCGCGGCTGACGTTCAAGCACCAGGGATTCAATCCGACGGGGTCCTTCAAAGACAATGGCATGACCGGCGGCGTTGCCCAGGCGCGCCGGCTGGGCATGAAGCGGGTGGCCTGCGTCTCGACCGGCAACACCTCGGCTTCCATGGCGGCTTATGCCAGCGCCGGCGGACTGGAGCCGCTGATCTTCATCCCGCACGGGAACATCTCTTACGGTAAACTCGCGCAGGCACTCGAATATGGCGCCAAAACATTCCAGGTGGAGGCGAATTTCGACCAGATTCTCGCGCTGGTGCGCGGCCTTGCCGAGCGGCTCGGAATTTATCTGTTGAATTCGATTAATCCGTTTCGCATCGAAGGCCAGAAATCCATCGTGATCGAAATGATGGACCAGCGCGACTGGCGTGTTCCCGACTGGATTGTGCTGCCGGGCGGCAATCTCGGCAATACGTCCGCGTTCGGGAAAGGGCTGCGCGAGATGCATGAATTGGGATTGATCGACCGCCTGCCCCGCCTGGCCGTGGTGCAGGCGGAAGGTGCCAGCCCGTTCTACGAATACATGCGCGAAAAGGGACGAACGCCATTTCGCGCGCAGGGGCATCCCGAAACGCTGGCGACCGCGATCAAGATCGGCGACCCGGTTTCCTGGCCGAAGGCGCAGTTCGAAATCGAGACAACGAATGGCGTGGTGGAGCGCGTGAGCGAGCAGGAAATCGCGGACGCCAAGGCGATCATCGGCCAGTGCGGTATCGGCTGCGAACCGGCTTCAGCGGCGACGCTTGCCGGAATCCGCAAACTCACCGCGGCGGGCGCGATCGCGCGCGATGCCGACGTGGTTGCCGTGCTCACCGGGAACGTTCTCAAGGATCCGGATTACATTTATCGCTACCACACCGGCCAATTGAAAGCCCCGGACGAGACACCCATTCGCTCGACGTTTGGAAACCAGCCTGTGGTGGTTCCGAACGATGCCGAGCGGATCACGGAATTGATCGGGTAAACCGCGCTCTTTATCCTTGCCGCCCGCGGTGGGAAAGTACCATCCCGGCAGCCATGCCGACGAGCAACGCTGCGCCCGCTCGCCGGTAATCGGGAAAGGCGATGAAGTTACTCCCATTCGGGGTGATTTCGATCATGCCGGCGGGATCGGCACGCACGCCACCGCCGCCTCCGCCGCCGGGAAATTTGCCGCCGCCCGCGCCGAATCCGAACCTGACCCGCGCGACGGGAATGACGGTCCGCTCACCCGCCGTAATCGGATCGCCGTAAACACATTTGACGGTGGCGGCCGATTGCAGCCGTTCGCCGATCGTTTGCAGGAGCTCTTTGACGTCCATATTTCATCTTTGCAGACCCGGATTAAACGCCCTGCGGCGATGGCAGCCTGCGTGCATATTGTTCAGTGCCCGA
>CAWBIS010000079.1:0-3903 GCA_963788485.1 Terriglobia bacterium | reverse complement strand
TTTTATGTCCTCTACTGGTTCGGTTGGTCTTGCTGGTCGCGCCCGCGCCCAGCAATGTCTCAATCGCCTCCGCATAACCGCCGATCGCCGCCGCGAGAAAAGCGGTGGAACCGGCTTTGGCGCGCTCGTCGGTTTGGCGCCTTTCTGCAGCAACACGGCTACCGAAGCCGCCTGGCCGCGCGTAGCCGACAGAATCAGCGCTGTGGCTTCATTCCGATAGCGAAGCTTCCAGTCCGCGCCTTGCACCAGCAGGATTCGCATCACGTCCGCATGGCCCCTGAGGGCCGCGGCCAATAGCGGAGTCAGACCGTTTTTGTGCACGCCCGTTGACACCGGCTCCCCGGCTGAGCAGTGTGCGGACGCGTTCGATATTTCCTTCCGAGGAGGCTCTGATAAGATCCAGTTCCCGTTGCGAGGCCATCGAAGAGTTCAGATAAAAACGATGAGTTCAGATAAAAATAATGAGCTTCAGGTATACGATAAATCGGATAAGGATCAGGTCTTCTCGATCTGTCCGCCGGTCATCAGCTCGCGCAACTGAACGCCGATCGCCATGAATTCCGCTAGCGTGGAAGGTTTGCGGATGTAATGATTGGCTCCCCGGCTCAGAGCATTTCTGCGGTCCTTCGGCGAATCGGAAGACGTCAGCACCACTACCGGCACCCCCTTCAAACGCTCGTCGGACCGAATGCAGTCCAGCAATTCTACCGCCGTCGTAAAGGGGAAGATTCAGATCCAGCAGGATCAGCGACGGGTCGGGAGATTCCGCGAAGCGGCCCTCCCGGCGGAAATAAGATAGCGCCTGATTTCCATCGGAAGCCACTTCCATATGGAATTCAATCTCGGCTCTCGCGCAGGGCCTGATCCATCAGATAAACGTCGGCGGGATTGTCCTCGGCTACGAATATCTGGGCCTTGTGCCCCGCGCCGTTCATGGATCTAAAACCATGATCGCACTCGCACGCGGCTCCTTCCCTCCTCGCACGCCACTGTCTGCTCTTCGACCCGCCCGTTCATGCACCGATCGTAACTGCCCGGCACATTCCGACCGGAAGTACCGGGGCTCCACTCATCGGGCGATAACATACAGATTCGCTCCCATACTATAGCTTCTCGCGGCAGGGAATCGGACTCCTGATGCGGCAACGCTCCTCGATTGCTCTAAAATTGCAATTTGCCGAGCCGAATCTGAGTTGATTACCCGGTTTACCAAACTATGTCCTCATTGAAAGTTCTGATCATCGACGACGATCCGGTCGACCGCGACAATCTTCAGGAATATCTGCACGGCCAGCCAGCCCGGCGGCTTCCATTTCGCGGAGGAAGACACGGGACGCGAAGGGTCTGGCTCGTCTGGATTCTTTTCAGCCCGATTGCCTGCTCCTCGATTTCAATCTCCCCGATATCGACGGCCTCACCATGATCCGGCACCTGACCGGAGGGCGGAGCATCTCCCCTGCCCCGTCGTTATGCTCACCGCCATCGGCAGCGAGCAGATCGCGGTCGAGGCCATGAAGCTCGGCGTCATGGATTACCTGGTGAAAGGTCCCGCCAGCTCCGAGGCGCTGGCACGCACCGTTGCCAGCGCCGTGCAGCGTTTCCGTCTGCAGCAGGAAGTGGCCGGACAGCGTCTCGCTCTCCAGCAGCGCAACGCGCGAACTGGAAGCCATCCGCGCCGAGTTATTCGAAGAAAAAGAACGCTACCGGACTCTCGCCGAAGCCATTCCGCAACTGGTCTGGACGGCCGATTCCGACGGCTATATCTATTACGCCAATCAGCGCCTGTGCGATTTCAGCGGCCGCGATTTCCTGGGGCATTCCCGGGGTCGGGCCCGGCCGGCGAAGAGCCGTGGAACGTGACCTCCATCATCCACCCGGCCGATCGCGCCCATGTCGCTCGACACATGGAAAGAAGCCGCCGTTTGCCATCGTCCCTTTGAGTGCGAGCTTCGCCTTCTGCGCGCTCGCGATGAAGTTTACCGCTGGCACCTGATGCGGGCGGTAGCCATCTCAGCCGCCGGCGAGGGACACGTGAGATGGTTTGGAACCTTCACCGATCTCGAAGACCAGAAGCGCTCGGAAGAAGCCCTGCGCCAGCGTCAGAAACTGGACAGCATCGGCGTGCTGGCCGGCGGAATCGCCCACGATTTCAATAATCTGCTGGTCGGCATCATGGGCGGCGCCAGTTTCGCGCTGGATCTGCTCGATTCCGATCATGCCGGCGCGCTCCATGCTCGAGATCGTCGTCCGCTCCAGCGAACGCGCCGCCCAGCTGACGCAGCAGCTTCTGGCTTACGCGGGCAAGGGCAAAACCATGATGCAGCCCGTCGATATTCCGCGCATCGTGCGCGACACCTGCGAACTGGTTCGCGCCTCCGTTCCCAAGACCGTTCATGTGGATGTGGTTACCGAGCCGGGTATTCCCATCCTCGAAACCAACTCCGCCCATATGCAGCAGCTAGTGATGAATCTCGTCATCAACGCGGCCGAAGCCATAGGCGAACAGCCGGGCAAAGTCACGGTGCGCGCATCGCTTTTGCTCTCGATTCGCAACCGGTTCCCAACGTTCTCGGCTATGCGCTTGTTCCCGGCGAATATCTTCGCATAGAAGTCGAGGATACGGGAGACGGCATGGATGAAAAAACTCAGGCGCAGATCTTCGATCCGTTCTTCACCACCAAATTCACGGGAAGAGGCCTCGGCCTGGCAGCCGTCCATGGCATTGTTCGTTCCCTTAACGGCGCTATCCAGCTTTCCAGCGCGGTTGGCAGAGGAAGCCGTTTCACCGTGCTTCTTCCTGTGCGCCGAGCCGCGGATCAGCCATCCTTGCGGACATTACGGCAAATATGCCCGAGTCGCGCTCTTGGTCCTCGTGATTGACGATGAAGAAGTGGTCCGCACTACCGCGACGACGGCCCTGAAGCGCGCCGGACACGATGTACTCCTTGCCGCCGGCGGAGGGCCGGTCTCCAGCTCTTTGAAGCCACTAGCCGCCGGTCCGCGAAATCGGTCTCGTGTCTGCTCGACATGAGTATGCCGGAAATGTCCGGCAGTGAAACTCTTATGCGCCTGCGGGCGCCGATCGAAACATGTTCCCGTGGCGGTCATGAGCGGTTACAGCGAAGAGGAACTTTCGGGCAAATTCGGCGGACTGGACGTCGCCGATTTCATTCAGAAGCCCTTCACCATCGAGAGCCTTGGTGGCTCGTGTCAATTCCCTGCTCCGCACAGGACCGGCGAAGCGGCGGAATGTCGGGAATGCTTCCTCCTGATCGGTGTCTCGCCGCCCATCTCAACGATTTTGCCGAACGCGCCGGCCACGATCTTTGCGGCCCGCTGAATCAGGCCAACTCGCTCGCTTCACTTTTCGGCAAACGCTATCGTGGCAGGCTCGATGCCGACGCCGATACCATGCTGGATCACCTCGCGAGCTCCGCACTCCGCATGGAGAGCCTTGTGGCATGGCTTTGTAAGTATCTGGAAGCCGCCTCCAGCCCTCCCGCCGGGAACCGGCAGACCTGAACGTGGTCTTTTCGGCGGCGCTGATTTCTCTTCGCGGGCCCATCGGGAAGTCCTCGGCGAATAACCGCGGAACCGTTGCCGGCTGTCGAATGTCGAGCCCTCGCGCATCCAGACGCTGTTTGAGGTTTTGCTGGACAATGCCATCCAGTTCTCAAAGCCGGGAACGCCGCCCCGATAATCGCCGTGAATAATTCAGTGGACGGGAAGTCATGGCGCTTTTCCGTCTGTGATCGAGGCATCGGGATCGAGCCCGAAGAACGGGAAGCGTTTTCCTGCCCTTTCTCCGCCTTCACGGACGCAACTGGCCGGGACCGGGCCTCGGCTTGTCTACCGCGCAACTTATCGTGGAATCACATGGCGGCGAGATCCACATCGAAGCGC
>CAWBIS010000078.1:0-23473 GCA_963788485.1 Terriglobia bacterium | reverse complement strand
CCCATGTGCAATTGACGACATGTCGTCCCGGGTTCCTCTCGCAAATCCTCTGGGCCTGGCTTGTGCCCATCGCGCTGATCGTGCTTTTTTGGCGTTTATGGGACGCCTCGGGGGCATGGGGCAATCCGTCATGAGCTTCGGCGCGAGCGAGGCGGGAGCCGAGCTTGCGGACAAGGATACGGGCGTGACCTTTGGCGACGTTGCCGACTTGGAAGAGGCGAAACAGGAATTGCAGGAGGTTGTCACCTTCTTGAAATATCCCCAGCGCTACCAGGCGCTGGGCGCGAAAATCGCCAAGGGCGTGCTGCTGGTTGGGCCGCCGGGGACGGGCAAGACGCTGCTGGCGCGGGCGGTAGCCGGCGAAGCGCACGGTTCCCTTTTCTACTGATCACGGCAGCGATTTTGTGGAGATGTTTGTCGGGGTGGGCGCGGCGCGGGTGCGCGATCTGTTCCAGCAGGCCAAAGCGAACGCCCCCTGCATTGTGTTCATTGACGAACTCGACGCAGTGGGGCGGCAGCGCGGCTTGCGCACCGGCGACGGCCAACGACGAACGGGAACAAACACTGAACCAATTGCTTGTGGAATGGATGGTTTTGAAGCCGAATGTGGCGTGGTGGTGCTGGCGGCCACCAACCGGCCCGAAGTTGTTGACGATGCCTTGCTGCGGCCGGGCCGCTTCGGACCGTCAAGTGGTGGTGGACGCGCCCGACATCGAAGGACGCTTGGCGATTTTAAAGCTCCACGCGCGCGGCAAGCCGCTGGCCGCAGGACGTGGATTTACATAACATCGCGCAGGAAACCCCGGGTTTTCCGGCGCCGACCTGGCCAACGTAATCAATGAGGCAGCACCTTCTGGCGGCCAGGCGCCACGGCCACGAAATCAGCCAGACCGATTTGGAAGAAGCGCTCGAGAAAGCGCTGGCCGGCCCCGAACGCAAAAGCCGCCGCCTGACCGCCAGGAGGACAAGCGGCGGGTGGCCTTCCACGAGTCAGGGCCACGCCCTGGTGGGGGTCTACAGCGGGCATGCCGAAGAATTGCACAAGATCAGTATCGTGCCGCGCGGGCATGCCGCGCTGGGTTATACCTGCATTGCCGGAGACCGACCGCTATCTGCTGAGCCGGCCGATTGCTCGACCAGATCATTGGCTTGCTTGGCGGGCCGGGCGGCGGAAGAAATTGTGTTCAAGAAATCATCACCGGTGCGGAAAACGATTTGGCGCACGCCACGGCGCTCGCGCGTCAGATGGTCTGCATCTTTGGCATGGGCCAGTCCGTGGGCCTGTGCATTGCGCACAACGGCAGGATCGTTTGCTGTCGCCGAATGTCTTGGGCGACGGCGATGGCCAACGCGATTGCAGTGAAGCAACGGCGCGCGAGATCGACGAAGAGGTGAAAAAGATTTTGGATGGCGCCTACGTCGAAGCGAAATGCATTTTCAGGATCATCGGGAGCAATTGGATTTGGTTGCCGGGGAGTTGCTGCGATGCGAAACGCTGGATGCCTCGACCTTCAAGAAGCTGATCCAGCAAACGAAAGGAGAAAAAACATGAAGAATTTAACAAAACAAAAACCATTGGAGTGACCTTGATCTTGGCGCTGATTGTGGCGGCGGGTGTAGTCCTGTTTGTCCATGAAGGACCCGTGTGAGACCGATGCTCAAGGCCGGGCCGATAGACCCGTCGGTGCTCGCCCCGGCCGAGCAGTTGGGCAAGGCGTTCGCCATGGTGGCGGCGCACGTCCGGCCGGCGGTCGTCAGCGTCTACTCGGAGAAAATGGTGAAGTCTCCAGACCCCGAGTTTGAGAATCCCTTTGGCGACGATTTTTTCCGCCAGTTCTTCGGCCGGCAATTCCCGCAGATCAGCCGCAAATGCCGCAGCCGCAGCCGCGCGAATACAAAGTCCCGCAACACGGCATGGGTTCGGGCATGATTATCGACAAGCAAGGCCACGTCCTGACCAACTACCACGTGGTGCAGCGACGTGGACGAGATCAAGGTCCAACTGGCCGACAAGCGCACGTTCGAGGCGGAGATCGTCAGCACCGACCCGCCCAGACGACGTGGCCGTCATCCGCATGAAGGGCCGCGTGCCCGAGGATCTGCCCGCGGTGGACTTGGGCGATTCGGACGCGATCGGAAGTGGGCACCTGGTCATGGCCATCGGCGCGCCGTTCGGCTACGCGCAAACCGTCACCACCGGCATCATCAGCGCCAAGGGGCGCTCGGGCGTCGGCATCAACGCCTATGAGGATTTCCTGCAGACCGATGCCGCGATCAATCCCGGCAACTCCGGCGGGCCGCTGGTCAACATGCGCGGCGAGGTCATCGGCATCAACAGCGCCATCGCCACCAGCATCGGCCAGTTTGCCGGCGTCGGCTTCGCCATCCCGATCAACATGGTCAAGAGCATCCTGCCGACGCTGATGAAAGGCGGGAAAGTCACGCGCGGCATGCTCGGCGTCGCAGATCCAGCAGGTCACCAGCGATCTGGCCAAACAGTTCGGCCTCAGCCGAAGCCAAGGGCGCGCTCGTTTCGCAGGTGAACAAGGATTCCCCCGCCGACAAGGCCGGGATCAAGGCCGGCGACGTTATCGTGCGTTACGACGGCCAGGACGTGGAGACCTGCGCACCTGCGCAACATGGTCGCCGCCACCGCGCCGGGCACGGAGGCGAAGCTCGTCGTCATCCGCGACGGCAAGGAAGAGACGCTGACGGTGCGCTTCGGCACACTTACTCCGAAATGATGGCCGCCGCCGCGCCGCGGGAGCAGGGCGCGAGCACTTGTCCAAGCTGGGCCTGAGCGTCCAAACGCTCACGCCCGATCTGGCCAAACAATTCGGCTACGAAGGCGCGCAAGGCGCGCTGATCACCGACGTGCAGGAGGGCAGCCCGCGGCGCTGGCTGGCTTGCAGCAAGGCGACCTCATCGTCGAGGCCGATCGCCAAAAGGTCGCCAGCGCCGACGATCTGGAGCAAGCGCTAACCAAGGCGAAAGACAAGGACGAACGTCCTGCTGCTCATCAAGCGCAAAGACGCAAGCCTGTTTGTGGTCATCCGGATGAATGGCGCCGGGCAACGATAAATAGATTTTTCCGAAATTGCCCGGTCCCGGCGCATCGTCGAATCCGTCGCGTGGTGCATCCCTGATTCCCACACAACGGTGTCAGCCCGAACAAAAACGGGAGAAAACCAGTCCCTGTTTTGCGGCGCATTGTAAGGTGGAATTCGGGGATGCCCCCATATTGAAGCAGTCTCCACTAAACAAGGCGGGGAGCTTTATAATTATGCCAATTTATTTCTTGTCGAGGAAAAGAGCGATTGATTTCAATTGCGGTTTTACGCTTGACACGAAAGTGAGAAAGACGGGATGCCATGGCCGCCGAGCAATCGGAGTTTTCTTTGCATGTGACGGATGACCGACTGGCGGTGCTGCTCAATTGTGTCGTGCCCCAAGAGGGCCTCGATCTCTTGCTTGGAGAAGATCGAAAACCAACTTAAGGAATTAAATATTGCCGGTGTTCCCGATCGGAAATCATTGGAAGAAAAACTCGCTCGGCCACGGGGGACAACTGCTCGACGTGCCGCTGGCGCGGGGCGTGCCGCCGATTCCTCCCAGGAAGCGGTGCTGGAGTGGGCGGGGGATTTCTTCACCCTCGGTTTTGTCATCGATGAGTCCAACGACCGGATTGATTACCGGCGCCGTTCAGCCCAACCCGAGGTGCACGAGGGCCAACTGCTGGCCACGCTGTTCCCGGCGCGGGAGGGCACCCCCGGCCTGGATGTGTTCGGAAAGCGGATTGCCGTGGCCCGGCCAGGGCCACCTGCGTCTGCGCGCGGGTCCCAACCTGCGTGAAGATGAAAAGGAAGGAATCCATTACTATGCCGCCGCGGGGGACGCCTGCGTTGGGCTTCCGATACCTTGGCCGTGGATACGGTGCTCGCCATCGCCGGTAACGTCGGCTTGGGAACCGGCGACATTCATCACCTTGGAGCCGTGGTCATTAGGGAGACGTTGGCGGGCTCCCGATAAAGAAGCCAGGGAGATATCGACGTCCATGGCTCGGTTGAACCGTCGGATATTCAAACGGCGGGGAACCTTGGCGTGGAGCGGGGCCGGTCGCGGAGCGAGCGGACGTAAAATTGTCGTGGGCGGCGGCGTTCACGCCAAATACCTGACGGAGGTGGAAATCGAAGCCGGCGGGGATATCGTGATCGAAAGTGAAATTATCCATTCAATTTTGAAAACCCGCGGACGGCTGCACATGCCCGATGGCCGGCTGATCGGCGGAGAGGTCATGGCGCTGATGGGTATCGAATTGGGCGAGGCCGGCAGCGTCTGCCAGATACCGACCCGCTTGATCGCCGGCGAAGATTATTGTCTTGTTGCGGAGCTGAAACCAAAAAACGAGGAACTTTCGCGGCAAAGGGTCTGTCTGGAAAAAATCCGCGGCGCCCTCGCCTCTTTGATCGCCAGAAAAAACACATTGGACTCTCACCAACGGGAAACCTTGACGGAAATATATTATCAAGAGGAAAACCTGGCTGAAGTCATCGCGCGCCTCCAGCAGGAGATTCAGGATCTCAAGGCGAACGCGCAAAACCTCGCCGACGCGAATCGCCATCAAGAGAAGACTTTTTCCGGAAACCGCGATTTGTCTGAGAACAAAAACTCACCATCACGGGAGCACTCGATGGACCGCTTTGCGCCACTTGCGTAAATGAAAAAATTCATTTAAAGCAGATCGATGACGACGATTTTCAGAAATGAGCTCTGAACCGCGACTTACTCATATATTCGCCATCCTTCCCCCGCTTTCGCGTTCCGGCTCGACCCCGCCTCGATCGCCTGCACAAACGCTCCGCCGGCTATTCCAGTGGCTTGATCTCCGCCGATGAATTGGATTTCGATGATCCCATGAAGGGGTTGGATGTCGTTCACGATCAGGTCCAGGGCTTGGTCCGGCCCGCCGGCCGTGGCCTCAACGTCCAGGTTTTGGACCACCTGCCGGCCGTTGATCCATACACTGACGCAGTTGGTTTTCGTGTCCAGGCCGCGGGTCGCGGCGACTCAGGTCCACGTAATATTGGCCCGGTCCCACCATCGTCACCGTGAATTGGGGGGCGTGAATGCCGTAACGGTATAGCTCCGGTCATTGGTGCCAGGCGATCGGTTCGGTGACGGGATCGGACCACCACATCGGGCTGGTCCAATCCCAGGCCTGGACCTCCCATTCCAGCCCCGGACCGCCGTGGATAGCCGCTTATGGTGAACATAATCATCCCGGCCCGCGTAGCCGAAGATCAGCCGCTGCACGTCGGTCGGGCCTTGGCAATTCATCGCCAGCTATGTCATCTACTTCGTCGGTTGGTCTTGCGTAAAATGCACCGCTTCCTCCCTCTGCCTGGAACGGCTGTCGGTGGGGCAGCGCAATTGGTGGAGGAGTGCTACCTGGGCGATAAGTCGATCAAGGTGATTGCCGAAGAAATGAGCGTCTCGCCGGCCCGCGCTGTACGATGCGGCTGCAACAAAATCGCAAGATTCTCTTCGAGTGCATGGACCTTGCTCTCAAGGACCAACAAGGCCAACCGCCATGACGCCCCCGGCCCAATTTCGCATCCGGCGACGATCAGCTCTAGAGGCACTGATCCCGGCCTTTTGTGACAGCCACAATTTCCGCGGAGGATCTCGACCGTTTTCGCACGCTGCTGCGCGGCAGCGAAGACGCTCGACTGTTTTTTGGTCACCTACATGGACCTGCACGGCCGGTTGCTGTGGCAACTCACAGCCAAGGAAACCTCCGACAGGCGCATCGACGGGGAAGCGGCCGGCGGACCGTGGACAGCGCACCCGTCGGGGGCAGTGCCAAGGGGCTTTGATCCGTGCCGCAGAGAGTCCACGACAACGCGGGCAGTTCGCCGAAATCCGCTGGACAGCTTTCCTTCTCCCGTTCTTTGCTTGCCGTGTCGCTGTCGTTACGCCTTGCCTGCGGTGCTGATCGCGGTGGGCACATTTGCGGCCTGGACATGGGACGCGGCGAAAACAGCCAGGAGACGGACTTCATCGCCCCCAGCACGACGCAGAACCGGCCAAACCGGCGGTCGTAGCGAGGGGGCGGTTGCCGGCAAGATCACGGGAATGACCAATTGCCGGTGGGGCGACTTGAACCGAACGGCCACAGCCGTCGGCACAGACGTCGCCTTGGGCCAAATGCTCTCTTTGGAGTCGGCTAAGGCTCGGATCACCTACACGAGCGGCGAAAAGCTGACCCTGCACGCCGCCGCTGCTGTTCTACGTCGGCTCGCGCGGCGGCCTGTTGCTGTTGGGCAAGGTGGCCGCCCGGACGCCGCGTGCGGGCAATCGGCCGCTGTTGACCATCATTGGCAAAGCGGCAATCGTGACCGAGAGCGGCGACTGCGAGTTTGGAGTGAACATCAACAAGGCGGGCAACACGGGAATCTTCGTGCAGCGGGGCCGGGTCGGCGCGTAACGGGCGTCGGGACGAATGTCCGCTGGTCGTGGAAGAGAAAAACTGGGCGCTGGTGGAGACTCGACAAAGGCCATATCTTCCACAATTAAAATCCAGTGCGCACAGACCAAGTTGCACGTGGTGGCTTAAAGGGTTCCACCGGCGATCGCCGGGGAAACGAAGAAAAACAACGCGGGCCACAGCGGCCCCCCAATTCCTAAGAGGTAGCGACCGCGGCGAGAACGGTCGAGCGAGGGCGTGCGGCAAGGAACGCATCGTGAGTCTGAGCATGTTCCGAACGTTTTGAAACAGTCCTGAAACAGTTCCTCCAAGGAGAACCCAGCTATGTTGCATCGTGCAATCGTTGTCGCGTGCGTATTATGTTTTGTCGCCATGGGCGCGGGCACCGCCTCCGCCACGACTCACACTTTACCCAGCTTCCTTGCCTCGGACACTCGGGCGTACGCCTTTGCCGAAAACATCGTCAACGGCACAACCGTTGAAGACCAAGAAGCCGGCTACGCAGCCGCGACCACGAAACCCAAAGACGCCACCGTCTGGCTGAACGCCGGGGCCGGCGGCATAAAATACGCCACCAGCTACACTACCAACGGCTACCTACCACCACGGGCGGAGAGGTCCGGGGCATCGCCAGCCAGACGCGGGGACCTGGCCGGGTACGCGTATTCTTTCGATGGAAATTACTCCCCCTTTTATCTCGGCTCCGGCGGCACCACGGCGACCATCCTGCCGTCGCTCACCACGCAGGCGGCCGCTTACGGAATCAACAACTCCAAACAGGTTGTCGGCAAGGATGACGCCGTGTAACCGCGGTCAACGGGGGGGCCGTCAGTCCCAGCGATGATCTCGACCCGGAGCAGCGGGAACTGGGGGGAGACTGCACTTCCCCAACCTCAGCGGCGGCACCTACAGCAGCGCTTCCGTGCCACCAACGGCGGGACGATCGGGGGCTGGTCCAATGTCCTCATCAACGGCAGCCAGTACACAGTCGACCACCTGGACCTACAACGGGTCAAACTGGGGGGTCAACGATCCGGTCAACCGCTCCCCTGCACAACACTGTCGGTCAGGCGGTCCTCACGGCCGTTGCCGACGGCACCAGCAAGGCCGTCGGTGAAAGCTCGCTGGCCGCCGCCGATTCAGCTACTACGCCGCGATTTTCTCCGGCGGCACGGCCACCCCGTTGACCCTGCCCTACACCGGCACCAGCGGCAGGACCGACAGCGCCTACGGCGTCAACGACAGCGGAGTGGTCGTGGGCACCAGCCTCACCGGCACCAGCAGCAGTTCCCAGAACAACGCGTTCATCTATAACCTCGGCGGCAACGGCCTGGTGCAGGATATGAACACGGTGTTTGCCAGCATCATCCCCGCGGGTTGGAGCCTCACCGTGGCTACCGCCATCAACAACAACGGCGATATCGCCGGGTACGCCAGCACGCCGAGCGGCTACGAAGGGTTCGTGATCTCAGCGCAACTTCCGACGCCGGAACCGTCGACGCTGCTGTTTGTTCGTCACCGGGCTGGTGGGCCTGTTGGCCTACGCATGGCGCAAGCGGAAGTAGTGCCGAGTGAGGATGACAGGCAGAGAAAAATAGAATAGCCGACAGCCGGAGCGCCAGGTGAAGGGGCAAACGTTCTAGGGGTTGCCCCTTCCTGTCTGGCTCAGTTGCGTATTGCTGGTCAAGCCCAGAATAGCGGTCAGATTGGCGGCGAGGTAGTCCGCAATGGTTACAGCGGAACCCCTGCCAAAGGTTAACGCCCGGGCTTAGCGGGTAACTTTCAGAACGCCGTAATCCCGCGATACGCCCGGGACAGTCACCGGCTCCAGCACGCCGCCGCGCTCGAGCGCCTCCACGCTTTTGTGGAACGCGGCCGATTCGGCGATTGCGCGATCGGGCGTGAGCACGACGTAATCCACCTGCGCCTGAGCGATTGCGTTCGAAAGCTGATCCGGGGTCACGATCGACGGCCGCGCCGCGTAATAAAGCTCAAAGCTGTTCGGGACAAATCCCCGGATGGTCCTGCGGCCCGTTTCGAGTTCGAATAACTCGTTGTCGTTCGCCAGTAGAACGCTGTTGGGCGCCGTACGCGCGCGAACGATTGCGAAAAGCTTTTGCATTTCCGGCCAATCGTTCGGGGAAGGTCCCGAGACGGTGAAGTAGCCGCTCGCGCGCGCCTCCGGCAATCGCATGGCATCCGCTCCCAGAGGTATCAGGCAACCGATGAACACCAGCGCTGCCAGCGCCTCGCGAGCTTCCATCAGGCGGAACACGCGCCAGATCATCCAAAGGATTAAAGGCAGAATGGGAGCCATAAAGGGTTCCGGCGGCCGGATCCAGCAGAGCAGCATCAGACAATACAAAGCGACGAACAGGTCCGGCAGCAGCTGCCGCCGGACAAAAAGACTCCACGCGAGCATCAGAATAGTGATGCCGATGGCGAACATGTTGCTCAGCCCCGTCAGAAGCGCGAATGGACTGGCGAGCAACGACACCGCATTCCTGCCCAGCACCACCAGCTTCTCGCTGGCTTCAAGCGCAGTCACGACGTTCGCAGCCCGATAAGGGTTGTCCGGGTGCGCCAGCGCCCAGCCGAACCACGGCGCGGCCATGACCGTGGCAACGGCTGCGAAAATCACTGCGCTGCGAAAACGGCGGCGCACGGCCAGGGTGAGAATGCAGGCCACGACCAGGGGCATGCCTGCGACCTGAGTCAGCGTGGCGAGACCCGCCAAAAAACCGGCCAGTGCCGCGCGGTCTTCGAGCAGGGCGATCAGAGCGGCAGTTGTCAGCAGCGCAAAGAGCGATTCCGGCATGAGGCTGGTGCTCAGAAACACCACCATCGGTGACGCTGCCGTTACCCCTGCCAGCAGCGCGGA
This sequence comes from Terriglobia bacterium, assembly GCA_963788485.1. Taxonomy (GTDB): domain Bacteria; phylum Acidobacteriota; class Terriglobia; order Bryobacterales; family Bryobacteraceae; genus BOG-234. The sequence continues at coordinate 14,105 of CAWBIS010000078.1, read as the reverse complement.
GTCGTTGTGCGATGCGCCCATCTTCAGCAGCAGCCGGCGCGTCAGCACGAGCCATCCGGCGGTACAGGCCAGAGGCAGAATTTTCAACCATTGCAGCTGTTGCGAGACCAGGGTGAACAGCGCGAGAAGAGCGGGAAACAGCGGCGGGAACGCCGTCTGTGCATAGCCGTGGCCGAAGGCGATCGCTCTTGCGGTCACCAGATAAGCGGCGTCGTCATGAGCCAAACCAATGCCTGGGGCAAGCCAGGCGATCACATACACCACCGCCAGCGCGGTGAAGTAAACGGCGATGAGGGCAAGCAACGTGCGACGGGTCAGAGTCATTCAGGCCGGGGTCACGAGGGAAACCAGGGTCACAAGGGGAAAGCCGGTTCCCTTTGTAGCACAGGCTGTAGCACAGGCCCTCTGCCTCAGCCCAAACGTACGTCTTGTCCGATTTCCTGCAGAGCCAGCCGTTCCGGCGTTTGCGCCAGCGCGGAGTACAGCCGTTCGATGGGTTCGCGCCGCGGCTCGCGGCTGAGCTGGAAGGTCTGATGATGCACCGGCAGAATGAATTCGGCCCCGGCATCGTTCGCCATCTGCAATGCCTGTTCGGGGTTGCAATGCGCGCCAATCCAGGGATCGTATGCGCCAATCGGCATGATCGCGAGATCCAGCCGGCGCGATTCCCGCAGCTGACGGAAGGTTCCGGTCATCGCCGTATCGCCGCCGAAAATTACACGGTAGCGCGGGGTCTCGATCAGATAGCCGTTGAACCCGCGCCAGGTGTCCGACTGCATCCGCGCACCCCAGTGCCTTACTTCAAACGCACGCACGCTCGCGTCACCCGCGCGCACCGTTTCGCCCCAGGCCAGTTCGTCGACCTGTGCGTAGCGCCGGGCGCGAAGCAGATCGCTGGTCCTCGACGCGGTGATGACTCGCGTGCTCTTCGATTCCAGAGCACGCAGGCTGGGGCGGTCCCAGTGATCCATGTGTGCGTGCGAGAGCAGAATGACATCCGGGCGCGGGGTCTCTTTGACTCCGAGCGCCGGCTCCACCAGACGCTTGAGGCCGATCGTCAGAGGGCCGAGATTCACGCCCACGCGAGTGCTGAAGACGGGATCGGTCAGGATGGTGACGCCGTCCAGTTTCAGCAGAACCGTGCTGTGTCCGAGCCATGCCGCGTAGAGCCCGTTATCGGGCCAATTGGCCGGAACCGGTGTAAATGGCGCCGCCGCCAGAGGCCGTTTGCGCTCGCCCGCGTAGTGCTTGACGAGCATGGGGACACCACGGCGAGCCAGAGTTGCAATCACTGATTATTCGACGCGGTTCCGCGCGCGAAGGGTTCAGCGTTCTTATACTTGTTCATAATGCGCGTTTCGGCCAAGGCCCCCTGTCGTGTCGATCTCGCCGGGGCAACACTCGATATCTGGCCGCTTTATCTGTTTCACGACAACGCGGTCACCGTGAATTTTGCCATCGACCGCTATACCTGCTGCGAGATTGAGACGCGCGAGGATCCCGCAATCGTGCTGCGCTCCCGCGATCTCGGCCGGGAGGAGACGTTCCCGTCGTTCGGCGCCCTTTATTCGGCGAAACGCTACCGCCTGCCTCTGCTCGCGCACCTGGTTCGTTTTTTCGAGCCGAAGCGGGGATTCGTCATGGAGTCGGATTCCGAGGCTCCGGCCGGCGCAGGCATCTCGGGTTCCTCGTCGCTGATGATTTCGGCGGCCTGCGCGCTGAGCAAAATCACCGGGCGCAGGGACAAACTGGAGAAGATTCGCGAAATCGCGCAGAACGTGGAAGCGCAGGTCATCCGCGTTCCCACGGGGTCGCAGGATTACTATCCCGCTATGTACGGCGGCGTTTCAGCCATCGCACTCGGACCAGCGGGCATCGTGCGCAAAGCTCTGCCGATCGACGCCGGGGAACTTAATCAGCGCTTCGTGCTGGCATATACCGGCGCGCCGCGCAACTCCGGGATCAACAACTGGGAGGTAATGAAGGCGCACATCGATGGCGATCGCGCAGTTCATCGCAATTTCGACCGCATCGCCTGCATCGCGAACTCCATGAGGTGTGCGCTCGAACGGCACGACTGGGACGACGCCGCGCGCCTGATGCGCGAAGACTGGGCCGCGCGCCGGAAAAATGCGCCGGGTATCAGCACACCGTTGATCGACCACCTCATCAAGGCAGCCGGACGCGCGGGCAGCGCCGCCGCCAAAGTTTGCGGCGCCGGGGGCGGCGGTTGCGTGGTCTTTCTGGTCGAACCGGGCGCGAAAGAACAAGTCGGCCGCGCCATTGAGGCGGCGGGTGCGCAGGTACTGCCGGCGAAAGTGGCAATGCGCGGTGTCCGGGTGCGCTGAGTGCGAAAACTCAGTCCCGTCCCGCTGTTTGCGGCGCTGGCTTTTGCTTCGATCTATTGGTTCACGGACAACGTGGTCGCAAGCATTGCGCAGTTCCTGGGCCGCGAAATGGTTGCGCTCACCATCCCGCGCCTGGTCGCCGCGGCCATCTGCGGCGCCATTGCCATGATGATCTTCGAAGACCGCAAGCTGAGCGATCTGGGACTGCACTGGAATGGCAACGCCGGACGAAATCTGCTTGCCGGTACTGTCGTTGGCGCAATTGGCGCATCGCTGCTGATCCTGCCGCCGGTCGTTTTCGGGCTGGCGCACTTCGAAGCGGCGCCGGATGCCGGGGCCACGTTGCGCGGCGCGCTTTTCACAGTGGCCCTGCTTTTCTGCGGCGCAGCGGGAGAAGAAATCGCCTTTCGCGGTTTTCCGCTGCAGATCCTGATACGCGGTTACGGCTCCTGGGCAGCCATTCTGGGTATCGGCGTTCTATTTGGCGTAATGCATCGTTTCAACCCCGGCGCGACCATGCTGAGCACCGTCAACACCGCCGGATTCGGCGTTCTTTTCGGCATGGCGCTCCTGCGCTCGCACGATCTCTGGCTGCCCATCGGTCTTCATTTTGGCTGGAACGCCACATTGCCGTTTCTCGGGGTGTCCCTCAGCGGATTTACAATCAGAGTTACGGAGTTTCAACTGGTATGGAAAGCCGGAGTTCTCTGGAGCGGCGGAAGCTATGGTCCCGAAGGCAGTCTGCCGGCTTCGTTTGTGCTGATCGCCCTGGGAGCGGTGGTATGGAAAATGCCCGTCCGCAGGGACTGGGCGTGGTTCCTCGATTCCAGCGAGTCCGACGCGGTCTGATCGCCTGCGCGATCTCCTGTTCGTTTTTGCCGGCCGGCGTTCTGCATCCCGCCGACAAACTCACGGAAGACGAAAAGATCGCGCTGGTGCGCGATCTCGACGCCGAATACGCCAACGCCAGGGTTCTTCTACCGCGCTCGAAGAAGCCGCTCGAATTCAACGCCGACGGCACCTACGACAAGAACGAATGGAGGCAGGCGGCGCAGACCGGCGGTCCCGCGGCCCGGCTGGGTGACAAAGTCCAGATCACGAAGATCACACTCGAAGGCGATCACATCGTTCTCGAAATCAATCACGGGATCAAAAGCGGCGATCACTGGTACAACCACGTGCAGATGGGTGTCGGGGGCATCGGCGCTCCGGTGAACAATGGTCAATATGGCCAGGCCGCCACCGGCACGTATATCGATCTCGACTTCCATAAGCCCATGGAGGGTCTCACGTCGGCCGAGGTGAAGAGGATCCTCTCGCCCATCCTCGATTTCGACAAGCACAGCGCGGTGCAGCTATACTCCGAGACGCTCTCGCCCGAAATGCAGAAGGCGATTAAAGACAAGAAGGCGACGGTCGGCATGGACCGCGATCAGGTGCTGCTTGCGATGGGTCATCCCGATCACAAATATCGCGAGACCAAAGACGGCGTCGAAAGCGAGGACTGGATTTTCGGCATCCCGCCGGGAAAGGTCACATTCGTTACTTTCAATGGCAGTAAGGTTGTCAAGGTAAAAGAAGAGTACGCGGGATTGGGCGGCCAGGTCTCTCAGACGACTGTGCAATAGCGTCGACTGCGTCTGCGGGTTCGCTCCAACGGCCAGACGGATTGCCAATTCGCCGCGGGTGAACAACCTGCCCCGCAACGTTACGCGTAGATGCCTCGCAACTTCATTGCGATCGCGACTCGTTCCAGCGCGAGCATATACGCCGCGGTCCGATTATCCACCTTGTGCTTTTCCCCATAGGCGGTAACCGCGTCGAAGCTCTCGAGCATAATCTCCTCGAGCCGGGAATTTACCAGATCCTCATTCCAGAAGAAGCCCTGCCGATCCTGCACCCACTCGAAGTAAGAAACCGTAACGCCGCCGGCATTGGCCAGAATATCCGGAATCACAAAAACCTTCTTGTCCGCCAGGATCTCATCCGCGACCGGTGTGGTCGGTCCATTGGCTCCTTCGCAGAGAATCCTGCAGCGCAGGCGGGAGGCGTTTTCGGATGTAATCACGTTCTCGGTCGCCGCGGGCAACAGCACATCGCAGTCGAGGAACATCGCTTCGCGCTTGTCGATCGCTTCGCCGCCGGGAAAATCGTTGATGGATCCCGTGTCTTTTCGATACGCCGCCAGTGCTTCGATATCGAGCCCGTGCGGATTGTAGAGCGCCCCGTCATACTCGATCAGGCCGATTATCCGGAACCCCCGGGCAGCCATCAGCTTCGCCGCCATCCCGCCCACGTTGCCGAAACCCTGAATCACCACGCGGGTGTCCTCCACCGCCATCCCGAACTTCTTCAGCGCCTGCAGGGTGACCATCATGCAGCCGCGCCCGGTCGCCTCTTTGCGTCCGCGCGAGCCGCCGAGTTCCATGGGCTTCCCCGTCACCACAGCGGTCGTCGCTTTCCGCTTATGCATGGAATAGGTGTCCATGATCCACCCCATCGTGCGATCGTTCGTGTTGATGTCGGGCGCGGGAACGTCCAGGTCCGGTCCGATAACGTCGAGTATCTGCGCGGTGTAACGCCGTGTGATCCTCTCCAGTTCGCCGTCGGAAAGCATCGCAGGATCGCAGATCACGCCGCCCTTGGCGCCGCCGAAGGGAATGCTGACCACCGCGCACTTCCATGTCATCCACGACGCCAGCGCGCGCACTTCGTCGAGGGTCACGTCGGGCGCGAACCGGATGCCGCCTTTGCCCGGGCCGCGCACGATCGAATGCTGCACGCGATAACCCGTGAACACTTCGATCCGCCCGTCGTCGAGTTGCACGGGAATGTAAACCGTTATCTCGCGGGTAGGATTCTTAAGGACCTTGCAAACCCCTTCATCCAGTCCCAGCCTCGCGGCCGCGTCGTCGACGCGCGCTTCGGCGGAAACCCAGGGATTCGTTTCCTGTTCACGGGATAGTATCGGCATGGATATCAAGCCCTCCAGCCATATGGTACACGCGGACACCTCTGTCAGCGGAACACGAGCAGATACACGCCCACGACCAGGCCGGCGCAGGCAAGAACCAGCGCCACCACTACAACCGATCGCGAGTGAGTCTCGGGAGTCCACGTGCCTTCGCGGAATTGCCGGAGCAACTGCAGATGCGACCACGCGGCCCATACATTGACAATCACACCAATGAAAACCAGCGTCGTTCCGAAGTAGAGTGACAGCACCGGCGAAGCCGGGGTGCGCGTCTGCTGGTTCGCTTCCAGTTCGCGCAAAAACAAACCGAATCGCGCCACTACGAATCCGAAACCCATCATGGCCAGGCCGGTCCGGATCCACGCGAGGAGCGTCCTCTCGGCCGCGAGCCAGACGCGCGGATCTTTCTCAGCTTCAGCCATCTTCCGTATGATAAAGCGAATTTGGCGGAGCTGTGGGCTTACAGGCCGCCGGGCTCAGCGTCTCGGTATCCACCTGGATCCGACTGGGCGGGCGAAGGCCAGAAGTGAGCCTCCGACGCCCGAGGGGCTGCAGCCGTTCCGGGTGACAGATGGCCGCGCCGATGCCGCTTCAGGATAGCGCCGGCACTTTTCTGGCGGTGGGCTGTATCGTCCATCGCTCGCGTCAACCGGCGGATGGATTCCCCATCGCGGAGGCGTTCCGCGGTTTCGAGGGCGTTCTGCAGTCTGGCCAGATCGAACGTCGCGGATTCGTACTGGCCAAGCAGAATATCGCATTCGATGCATTCATCGATAAAGTTGAGTGCCGCCATTATGCGCGATCTGGATGCAAACCGCCTGCCTTTTCGGAAATTATTGAATCGAAACAAACGCAGCTCCGCGCAACAGTGCCATTGGGCCCAGATCAGCGTTATTTGGCCGAGTTCTTACGCGCATGCGTATAAATACCGATAACCAATTGTTTTCCAGGAAAAAGGGCACCCGGTCAACCGATAAGTTAACAAGCGTTAGAACCCCTGGCGTTAGCACTCGGCATTAAAAACGATGGCATTAAGGCGTCATTCCGATCAGGCCGCAGAAGAAACGGTGGTGCGCCGGCTGGTTTCGACTCTGCTCGACAAGATCGCGTCCGGCGCCGCTGTTGGCGAACCGGCTGAATTGGAAGCGTTCCAGTCCGAGATCAGCGCGCTTCGCGAACGCGTCGAGCCGGAAACGGGTTCCGAGGCGCTGCTCCTGCACACGGCCTTTGCAGCGCAGGCGCTGGAGACTTACAACCGCGGAGTCAATCGGTTCCATCGGCAGCGAAGCCGGATGATGCAGAGCACGATCGACGCGCTGGTGGAAAACCTGGTCGCGATCGGCGGCGAGAACGCGGCGGCGGCGTTGCGGCTGCGCGAGATTGTCGCGCAGATGAAACGCACCAGCGACCTGACTCAACTGGAAACACTGAAAGCCAAATTCGATGAAAGTCTCGACAGCGCCCGGGAAGAGATGCTGCGGCAGAAAGCGGAAAAGGACAGTTTGATCCTCGCGCTTCGGCGGGAAATCGAACGGGGCCCGGCGCCTGTAACTCCGGCCGGGCCGGCGAATCTGGACGCGACCACAAAAGCTCCGGCAAAAGACGCGGCCCTGAACGCCATGTATCAGCCCATCGCGACGGGGAAACACAGGTATGCCGTCGCTATACTGGTGAACCGGATTCAACCGATCACGGCTCGTTTCGGCCCCGGTGCGGGCGACCGGGTTCTGCACGCATTTGCGCTCCATATCGCCCGTCAGCTGGACGCATCCGATCAGTTGTTCCGCTGGACCGGGTCCGCGTTTGTAGTGCTGCTCGACCGGTCCGAAACCCTTGACGAGGTTCGCCTGGAGATGAAGCGGACAATGGAAGCGCGGCTGGAGGAAACCTTCATGTTTGAAGGCCGCTCGGTATTGATTGCGGTGTCGGCCGCCTGGTCGGCCTTTCAGCTGGTGACGACGGTGACCGAAGTCGAAAGGAAGATCGAGACCTTCATCGCCAGTCAGGGCAGTCGTGAATGAACCTGTCCGAGCCGATAAGAACCGCCGACAATCAGTCGCCCATGCCCGCTACTGATCGAACTTGACGTTCGAATCGGCCGAGAACTTGCGGTAGTTCCGGAATTCGATCACGTTCCGGCTGCAGTTTGCAGTTCCCGTCATGCACCCGACGTTCTCGCTTTGAATCGGCAGCAGATAAGATTTGCCCTCGATATTCACATAGCCGTATACGAGAGTCGATTCCGCCTTATCGTAGGCGAAATCGCGCGGCAGGCCGATGGCCTTTTGTTCGATGCGCAGGACGCGATGGCTTTCCTTATCCACCCAGATGGCGCCGCGATAAGCGGGGTTGTACTCGCCGCCTCGTTGCGAAACGAGTGTCCAGTGCGAGTTTGTTTGCTCAACGCTGAGATCAAAGACCCAGGCGGTCCGATCCGCGATGCGTTCTTCGCCACGCAGCGTGAAGTGTGCAAAAGTGCGGGGCGACAGGATGTCGTCGAGAGTGACCTGAAACTCTCCCGTGGACCAGGAGCCGCTCTTTTCCGGATCCCCGGCCCGACCGTTGATTTTGATATTGCGGTAGTCTTCCTTGCCATTCACGGAAGCCACATCGGCCGTCACTACATCCATCGCGGTCCAGTTACTTACAGCGCGCGAACCCAAATAGCGCGTTGTGACCTGCTGCACAAGGAAATTGGGAAGGTCTTCCGAAAAATCGTAAGCCGCCTCGCGGGCATCGCGGATGATGTCGCTGGTGGACACGCCGCCCGCTGCCACCTGATCCGAAGCCACGGGTTTTTCAATGGGCGTATCGGACCTGGCGGCCAGGGTCGGGCGATCGTGGCTGTCGTCCGGGACTGCAGCTTCCCGGGGACGGTCGCCGGCATTCGTATCGGTCACGGCATGCGCCCGGCCAAAGTCGGCCGCATCCGGCGTCACGATGCGCGCTTCTTCCACCGGCACCGAAGCGGCTTCACGATCGGCCGAACTGCCGGATTTGTCGAGGATCACGAAGAGGGCAGTCTCGACGTCATCGGGACTCACTTCGACCGTGAGCTTGTCGCCCGGATGAATCAGCGAGTCGCGGACCGGTTTGCCGTCTTTGCCATTGAACTCTGTTTTGGCAAGAAGGCGGAAACGAAGAACCTTGTTCGACGAGGTCTGCAGCAGCAGATCTTTCTCTGCCAGCTGGCGGAGCGTTCCGTCGATCGATTCAACCGTTGTCCTGGTGCTGGTCGTGTTATCGCTCTTCGGTTTTCGCGAAGGCAGATGGATGCTGGGAACCGGCAGAGGAACGCCCATGGGGCCGGGATAGGTATTGGGCGGATATGTGCTCGGGTATTGCCCCGGATATTGGCCAGGGTACTGTCCCGGAGGATACTGCCCGGGCGGATATTGGCCGGGATATTGTCCAGGAGGATACTGTCCAGGATACGAAGTGCCGGGATATTGGGCGAGGGCCGGAAGGCACAGGCCGGAAAGAAGCGCGGCAATCGACAGATAGCGCAACTTGTGTCTCCTGAACTATCAGTATCCTCTTTTTACCGGATCTCATTCGGGAGACGTGTGCTCGCCTGCACCATGCGAAGCTTCACTGTATGAGTAGTCCGTTCGGCAGGACCGCTTCCTGGCTTCCGGTGATAACGTCGATCGAGAGCGGTCCCGGCGCCAAATTGCCGGCCGCCGCGGTTAACTGCACTATGAGCGATGTCGGGCCGGTCACCGTAATCGTTCCGATCGTCACGCCGGGTATCGGCGCCAGCGTGGTCGTGCCCTGGATGAACATCGTGTTCGCGCCCGTGATGTTGAATGTTCCCGCAGTGCCGATGGCCAGAGTCGCAGGGCTGATCTGCGTAATGACCGGTGCACCGGCCGGCAGAAGCTGATTGAATAAGCCTCTCACGATGAAGATAGCCATTTCCGAGCGAGTCACCGGGTCGTTCGGGCAGTAGGTGGTCGCCGTGCAGCCCGAGGTGATGCCGTCCATCCTCATGCGCTGGATGTAAGAGAAATCGACGTCGGTCGGGTCTTCGGCGGGCGGCAGTGCATCGGTGAAATAAGGCGTAGCGGGATAGTTGAAGTCGGCTTGTGCGCCCAGCCGGGCTTTGACGATGAAGACGGCCATTTGCGCGCGTGTGATCGAATCGTTGGGGCAAAAATCGATCGTCCCGTCTGCATTGCCGGCACAACCTTTGGTGATGCCCAGTTCGTACAGCGCCTGAATCCACTGGAAGCCGAAGTCCCCCGGGGCGACGTCGGCGAAGTGAGGCGTGGCGGAATAGGGGAAGGTGTTGCCGCCGTAGATCGAGCGAACGACGAAAATCGCCATCTGGGCGCGAGTCACATTCTCGTTCGGGCAGAAGTCGTCATCCCCGCAGCCGGCGGTGATCCCGTAGTCCGCCAGCAGGTTCACGGCGTTGAAGTAACTCGCGTTGGACGGAACGTCGTTGAATTCGACGGTGAACGTCTGCGTCACGGGAGGCGCAGAGAGTATGGCGGGAAAAGCCGTGCTGCCAGGCTGAGTCGCGGTGATGGAACATCCGCCGGCGTTCAGAACCTGGATAAAGCTCCCCGAAACCGTACAAATGGTCGTTGTGTTGGAGATAAGGGTAACCGGCAGGCCGGAACTCGCGTAAGCGGGGGCATAGATCATCGTCGGCGCCTGGTTCGGTGCGATGTTGGCGATCGTGGGGAACGTAATCGTTTGCGCGACGGCCGGGGCAGCGGTTCCGAGCAGGATATTGACGGTCTGATTGGCGTAGCCGGCGATCGCCAGATCGGTCCTGCCATCCGCATTAAAGTCGCCCGCCGCAATCCAGGGCGCGGATGCGTCGTAGTAGATGCCTGGCGGCTGGAAGGTTCCATCGCCATTACCCAGGAATATGTTGAGATAACCGGCGCTTACGGCCAGATCCGGAATACCGTCCCCGTTGAAGTCCGCCGACAGCATCGAGATCGACTGTCCTTCCGGGTTCGTTTCCGATTGCCCTGTCTGAATCGGGGTCTGGAAGGTCCCATCGCCATTGCCTGTAAGTACCGAGATCGTAGTGCCGGACAGAGTGCTGAGGAAGTCGTTTTGATTCCGTACAGCCAGGTCGGCCTTTCCGTCCCGATTGAAATCGGCGACAACAATGGCGACGATGCCGACACCCGCAGGCGCCGGTGTACCAGGGATGGCGGCGTAGCTGGCGGAAGACGCGAAGGTTCCGTCTCCGTTCCCCAACAGGATGGTCACGGTATCGTTGGTTTCTCCGACCGCAAGATCCGTGTTTCCGTCTCCGTTGAAATCACCGGTCGCAATCGCACTGGGGACCGCGGCTGCGGGATACGCCGCCGGCGGCTGAAAAGTCCCATCGCCGTTCCCCACCAGGACCATGATCGACCCGGGCAAAGTGGGCCCGGAGATATTCGCCATTGCGAGATCGGGCTTACCATCATTGTTGAAATCGCCCGCGACCAGGGAGGGTGTGCTGAACGGATTGGCGGCCGTTCCCACTGGCACGATCAGCGGCGGTTGCAAGGTTCCGTCCCCATTGCCGAGAAAGACGCTGACGCTGCCGCTGTACGGGTCGGCAGTCACAAGGTCGAGGCTACCGTCCTGATTGAAGTCGCCTGCAACCATCACGAGAGGATGTCCGGCGGGCGTATACTGCGTCGGAGCAGCGAATGTTCCGTCCCCGTTGCCGAGAACGATGGTGACGGTGCCCGCCTGGTTATTCGCGGTAGCGATGTCGAGCTTCCCGTCCCCGTTGAAATCCCCCGTCACAACCGCGTCGGTGCCCAGGGCGCCGAGCGGGTAGGCCGCAGGCTGCTGGAACTGGTTCGCCGGCACTGGCGTCGCGTTCTGCCCCACGACCGGCGAAGCGCTGGGTGCGTTGGCCAGGTCTCCTTCGTATCGAGCCCAAAGCGAGTTCGCACCGGATGTCAGCTGGATGGTCTTCAACATCGCCTGGCCGTTCACCAGCGGTTCGGTTTCAAGAACCGTCACGCCGTCGTAGAAAGTGACTACCCCTGTTGCCGTCGGAGGCGAAACAGCCGCAGTCAGGGTCACGGACTGGCCATACATGGAAGGATTGGCCGAAGCCGTCACCGAAACGGTTGTCCCGATGAGCGGCGGACCGATAACGAACGGCAGTTGATTGGAGAGCACCCCGGCGCCATCCGCCAGCGCCACCTGCGCGGTTCCCGCCGACGTCAGGAGGCCTGAGGGAATGGTTGCCGCAGCCTGCGCGGCTTGAACCAGGCTAAGAGGAATCGAGATGGGGGCGCCGCCCGGAGGCGTGAAGGAAAGCGTTGCCGCGCTCGAGAGATTCTGCCCCGCGAATGTCACCAGATCAGCTTGACTGCCGGGTGCCGCGCGGTTGGGCGTGATGCTCGTAATCACGAACGGTGCGATTTGGAAAGGCACGCTATTCGAGGTCTTGCCCAGTGCGTCCACGATAGCTACCTGTGCGGTTCCGGGAGTGCTCAGATAAGCGGCTGGAATGGTGGCTTCGATCTGCGCGGCTTCAATCAAACCGGGGCTGATGGTGGCTATGGCTCCTGAAGGCGTCTGGAACGACACCGTCGATCCGCCGCCGAAATTGGCCCCGGCGATTCTCATCGGCGCGCCGGCGCTGCCCGCCAGAGCGTAATTGGGCGTCACCGATATCAACATAGGACCGGAGCCACTCACATAGACGGCCCCAGGCGCGCTGGATCGGCCGCTCAAGGTGAGAACGACCGGGTAACTCCCGGCCGCCAGGCCCGCGGGAATGGTGATGACGGCCTGCGCATATCCAATAGTTCCGGGCGCGAGAACCAGCGATGAAACAGTTGCCGCGAGTCCTCCAATGGTGGCGCTGATACCGGCGACGGGTGTCGAAGCCGGGGAGGATGGCGCCGCCGCGCCATCGGCCACGGGAGGATTGGCAAGGCCTGCACCCGTGAAAAAAACGTTGATCGAACTCCCCGAGGCCGCGGGATTACCGGCCGCATTCGGCGAGAGATCGGCGTTGGTTGTGGCGTTGGCGAAGATCCCCGGCGCGGCGGGCGCTATCGAAAGCGAGAACCCGGTGGAAGACAGAGAGCCGTTGATCACATTGACGACGGCTGTTCCAAAAGCGGTCTCGTAAGGAATCTGGAAATTGATCTGGTTCGGACTGACGAACTGAAGCGGCGCTGCCAGCCCATTCACCGTTACCATCACTCCCGCAAGCGATGTGGGCGAAGGCGCCGAATACATCGATGCGGTCGATTGGGCCAGGGAACTGCCGAATATCGATGCCAGGGATCCAGGCGCGAGCGGCGGCGCGGAGAAATCGGCGCCGTTGGCGATGCCGCTGATGGATGGAGGCGGAATCGCCGTGATCGTGGTGACATCGGTCGCGGTGGAACCGGTGGCGTTCACGCTTCCGCCCCCGGAAATACTGGCTATGTTGACCACGATTGCGGGCGCGGTGGGCGCAACGTTGACCGTCACCGTAATCGCCGGATAAGCGTTCGACGGGGCCAGCGCGTCACTGCGCGTGCAGATCAGCGCGCTGAGAACGCATGCCCAGCCCGCGCCGCCGATCCCGGTCGCCGTCAGGCCGCTGGGCAAAATGTCGGTGACGGTGACGAGTCCCTGCGTCGTGGCGCTTCCCACATTCGAAACCGCGATGGAGTAAGAGGCGCCAGTCTGCCCCTGGATGAAATTTCCGGTATGGGTCTTGGAAATGGTCATTTCCGGAGCAGAAGGAAGCGCGAGAAGAATGCTCGCGTTATTCCCGTCGCGGTTGATGGTGGCGATATCGGCTCTGCCATCGCCGTTGAAGTCGGCCACCAGTAAATCCCAGGGTGCGGCACCGGTGGCAAAGCTCAGGGGCGGTTGAAACGTTCCGTCGCCCTTCCCCATCAGCACACTGACGGTCGAACTGAAATCGGCGACCGCGACATCGAGTATGCCGTCGCCGTTGAAGTCCCCCACCGCGACCGCGAGAGCGTCGGCACCGGCCGTATATGCCACCGGAGGCTGGAACTGGCCATTGCCGTTGCCGAGCAGAATGCTGATACCGTTTACGTCCGCGACGGCGAGGTCGAGTCTGCCGTCGCCGTTGAAATCCGCCGCTATCAGCGAGCGCGGCGCATTGCCCGCGGTCCAGGTCACAGCGGTCCCAAATGTCCCGTCTCCATTTCCCAGCAGCACGCCCACATTGTTGGTGATGGAGTTTGCGACCGCGAGATCCGCTTTGCCGTCTCCGTTGAAATCGCCAACCACCACGCACACCGGCGCGCCGCCAGGGGTGACGCTGTAGTTCACCGGCGCCTGAAAGGTCCCGTCGCCGTTGCCCAGCAGTATGGTCGCGTTAGCGGGGCTTGGGGTGGCAGAGCCGCTGGGACCGTAGTTGATCACGACCAGGTCGGCCTTGCCGTCTGCGTTGAAGTCTGCCACTGCGGCGAATGGCGCGAAGAAACCGATCGGATAAATCACGGCCGCCTGGAATGTGCCGTCGCCATTGCCGAGCAGGATCGAGATGTCGCCATTCCGGTTTTGATCCAGGCTCGGCACTGCGAGGTCGAGCTTGCCATCGCCGTTGAAATCGCCGATTGCAACCGACTGGGGATAAGTATCGGTGGCATAGTTCTTTGCCGCCTGGAAGGTCCCGTCGCCGTTGCCCAACATCACGCTGACGTTCGCGCCCGCGAGGTTCGCCACCGCGATGTCGGCGATACCGTCGCCGTTGAAATCGCCCACCGCGCCGGAAACGGGCGACGCGCCCGCGCTGTAATTTACGGGTGAGGCAAGCCCACCGCCAGGGACGG
>CAWBIS010000077.1:0-20945 GCA_963788485.1 Terriglobia bacterium | reverse complement strand
GAACTCGCCCATTAACGACTTTGTTTAAGCTGTCGGAGCCGGACGCGGCGGAGGATGCGGCAGGCGCCGCGCCGCTGGCTGCACCGGAGGCCGCCGTGGCCGCGACCGGCTTCGCCTGGCCGCCCGGGCGAACCTTCTCGGCGCCCTGCACGATCACCTGGTCGCCCGGCTTGATGCCGCCGGTGACGATCCAGTCGGCGCCGCGCGTGCCGGCGGTGGTGACCACCGTCTGCGAGACCTTGCCGTCCGACCCGACCAGCAGCGCCACCGCGCGGCCGCTCTGGTCGTGCGTGATGCCGATCTGCGGGATCAGCATCGCGGTGTTGTTGACGCCCTCGTCGAGACGGGCACGCACGTACATGCCGGGCAGCAGCACGCCACCCAGTTGCAGCGGGATGATGCCGTCCTTCAAATCCAGATAGTATTCGGTCGGCAGGCCAAGCAGAATCGGCGGGTTGTCTTTTCCCGGCGTCAGAGTCTTGATCTTCGCGGCTTCCGCTTTCATCAGATCGAGTCTTTTCTGCTCGTCTGCGGTAGCCCCGCCCTTCGCTTTCAGCATGAACTCGGTTTGCGCCACGCTGACATCCTCGATATGCCGCGCGTTGCCCGCGAGAACGATCGCGCCGGCAAGCTTTCCGTCCTGTTTTGCAATTCTTGGTACCGCGTATCCGCCCAGGCTGTGGCCGATGACGAAGACGCGCGCCGGGTCCACTTCGGGCTGATGCCGCAACAGCGCAATGGCGCGCACCGCGTCCTCAATCGTCTCCTGCTGGAGCGTAAACGCCGTCTCGGACATCTGCGCGGCATAAACCCTGGTGCGCTTGTCGTAGCGCAGCACCGCGATCCCTCGCGAGGCAAGGCCTTCCGCGATATCCGCGAAAATGCGAGTTCCAAAAAGCGATTCGTCGCGGTCGTTCGGGCCTGGTCCATGCACCAGAACGACGGCGGGAAAGGGACCCTTTCCCACGGGATAAGTAAAGGTTCCTCCCAGCTTCCACTCATCGGAACCAACTGTTACGCTTCGCTCCCGAAATAAGTCGGGCTTACTATACGAAGGCCGGTTCCATGTGGCCGGCAGCGGCTGATCCGGCGAACGAAAATGCAGCCCGGCGATCTGTCCGGAGCTGTTCAGGGTAAATTGAACGCTGATCGTCTTGTTCGAGAAGCGCGCGGGGAAACTGACGATTTCGGCGCCACCCGATTTCTCCGTCAATGGCTGGCCAATTTCCTGGATCTTACCGAAGCTCTGCAGTTCGCCCCCGATGCGATTACGCAAAAACTCCGGAGTCAGCAGCCCTTTGGCTTCAGTGGTCAGCAGCTGGGTGAATTCCGTGTAGCGCGCCGCCAGCAGGAGGTCGAGAGCCTTGCGCCCGGTTACAGCCGCCGGGTTCTCGGATGCAGCGGAGCAGAGCGCTGCGGCGAGCGGAAGAAGGAAAAAAGCGGCGCGCAACACTGTGCGCGCCGCGGCTGGCAGCTTAGTCGATCTCAATTAACCCCGCGCCCGTGATGTCGTTGTTCAAATCCCAGGTCTTCTCGTACTTCATGGTGGCGGCATCATAGACTTCGATCTCGAAGCCTGCGCCGTAAATATAGAGTTTCTTGCCATCCCCGGACATGCCGAAACTGAAGCGCGACCGGCAGGCAAACTCACTCCGCTCTTTAACCACGTTCGTGGCCATGTCGAAGTGCCAGAACTCGCAGCGCTTATTGCCCAGCGTGCCGTTGGATACCACGGCATAAGCGTCCTTTTTATCCGGTGTCACCTGCAGACCGGTCATAGCGGCCGGAGAAGGCCCAATCGGAGTAAAGTCCACGTGCCGCGTTCCAAGATCGAAATGCGCGATGCCAAAAACCCGGTTATGCACATAAGGATCGACCGCGTTAAACACGGAGACGTGCTGGCCGGGCTCACTCATCGAATCGAGGCGCCCGCCGAAACCTACGTTTTCGAGGCCGGGGAAATCCGGCTTGGCCAGATCGATCCTGTCCACCACCTTGAAATCGCTGGTATCGAGGACCACCACCTGATTGCGGAACATGTAGAGGTATTTGCCGTCTTTCGAAATCTCAAATCCCCCTCCCCGTCCGCCGCTGGCGTTTTCGTCTTCCTTGGCAATGTCGTAGGTCTTGAGGATTTTCTGGCCCGCAAGGTCGATCACGGCGTACTTGGGTTTACCGATATCGTAATGGTCCGCCAGCTTGTCGATCTCAGTGATGGTGGTGTAGAACACCTTGCCGGCCGGATCGGGCGTTCCCCCGTTGAACCGGTAGCGTTTGGTGGCCGAGTTCAAAACGAAGTGGTTGGTGACCTTGCGCGTCGCCACGTCGATCACTTCGATACCGCTGTGATCGTTCGTAGTGACGTAAATGGTCTTCTTATCCATCGACAGACGGATGCTTGTGGGCAGGCCGGTGGTAAGTGGAATGCGGCCCGTTATCGCCCCTTTATCCTCGTCGAATATAAGAAGGGAGCTGGGGTAAGCTCCCATATAAATAGTTTTGGCCTGCGCGGAAGTCAGCAGAGCCCCAGCCATGAAAACAGCGAGTCCCGAATAGAAAGTTCTCATAAGTCGTGTGCCTTCCCGAAAAAATCGGAGCCGATTGCAGTCTATGGAAACACCAGATCCAGATTGCGCCAGTCTTTCGTCGCCGCCGCGCACTTGGCAGCCCAATCGGGATAATTATTCAGGTGATCCGGAACCTGCGCGGGCCAGAAGCAGGTGACGTAGCAATCGTAAATATCGCGTTCCACCGGCTGGCACAAACCTGCCGTACCTCCGGCGGAGTCGACCTCCCAACCGGGTGAAAACGCTAACGCGCAACCCATGGGGACATGCGGGCGCTGCTGCTGCTGTTGCTGCAGCGCGACGACGTCGGCCTCGCGGGATGCAACCATCTCATCGATGCGACGCGCCTTCTTGTTTACCGCTCGAATATGCTTCATGAAAGTGCTTTCCTCTCGGCGAATTTTTCCAGGAACATCGGGTTCTGGGCGCTGATAGCGCCGTAAATACGGAGACAGGTATCGGTCCAGTCTCGAATCCAGTCGCAGTAATGCAGGTTCGGATGACCTGTGTCTCCGTACCTCACAAACGCTTCATGATGGCAACCGCCCGCGCACAGAGGCCGGGCCCAGCATGTGTGGCAATCGTACTTCCCGTTGATATGGCCGCGCGTCAGAAAATCGCTTTGCTTTGCCTTATCGATGCCGGTTGAAATGTTTCCCAGCGAATGCGTGTCCGAATCCACGAACCGGTGGCAGGGCGCCAGATCGCCGGACGGACCGACCCCGACCAGACCCAGACCCGCTCCGCAGGGATGCGATTTATTCACTCCCTGAATGAGTTCGGCGATCGTGTCGCTGACATTCGAAAAACCATGCATTTCCCCGCGCAAGGCAAACTCGAGCCATTCATCCGCGAGGATATGAAACTGCTCCAGCACGCCGTCCATACCCTTCTCGTTGATGGAGTAGAGGCGGTCGGGCGAAGTCGTCACCGGCGCGAAACCGATCTCGTGAAACCCCAGATCGTGCTTCAGATGCTTGTAAATGCGCAGGACGTCGGTGACTCCCGAGGTAAGCGTTACGCGCGCGGTAATTGGGCGCGTGCGGTGACCCGCGATCAGCGCGCGAACGCGCGGTTCGACGATGTCGTAACTCCCGCGGCCATTCGAAAACACCCGCAGCTTGTTCTGCAATTCCGCCGGACCGTCCATGCTGACGGTCACGCCGATATTGTTGTCGGACAAAAACTGGATGATTGCGGGCGTCAGCAGTGTCGCGTTGGTGGTAAGGCTGAAGTCGACCGACCGCCCCTGCGCCGCCGCCTGCTCATTCGCATAAGCTACCACCGATTTCAGCAGCGGGAAGTTCATCAGCGTTTCGCCGCCGAAGAAGGTGATGTGGACGGACTTGCGAGTGGCCGATTGCGAAAGCAGAAAGTCCACCGACGCTTTGGCCGTCTCGATATCCATGAACTTCGGCTTGCCTTCAGGCGTTGCGACTTTGTCCTCGCCAAACTCGTAACAATAAGTGCAGGAGAGATTGCACTGATTGGTCAGGTTCATGACAAGCGATTGAAGCGGGAAATCCGCAGGCGGGTTCGCCAGAGGTTCCGGCTTGCTTTCACCCGTTACAATCACGTGGGAGTGGTACAACTCACCCAGTAATTCGTCGGCATCGCCGTAACTGTAACCGGCCGATACCAGTTCCTGCAGCAGCTCCTCATGACCGGCTTCGCCCGACGACAGCCGATCGATTAATCCGGCGGCGGCATCGTCCAGCTCGAAGATAGCCCCCGCGGGAACCAGATAGAGAAAACGACGTCCGGCGCCCTCGAATGAATGGAATTCGCCCCGCCGGTAAACCCGAGTGTCGGCAGCAGTCACTTCGTAACCTCCGGCTGGTCCCACTTGATGTAAGTCGGAACGGACACGACCAGATAAGCCTTCCCAATGATCGGCTTACCATCTTTGTCTTTCTCGTTTTTCGCCTGCGCGACCACCCATACGTCGCCGTAGTTGTTGCGGCTGAATTTCCGTTCGGGGTTGGGTCCGTCGGAGGCGGGCGTAAAGAAGCCCGTCTCGTTCAGATGGCCGACGAAGTTCTTGTCGTCGTCGCCATAGACAGCCATGAACTCTTCCACGGACCAGGTAGCGTCCACAGGACCCAGTTCCACATCGTCGGCGGTGTGGGGCTTGCCATCGGCGCCGTTCTCATAAGCGACGGCCTCGAATTGCTGGTAACCCTTGGGATGAACGTCGCTGCCCAGGCGAGCCAGCGCCGTGTCCGGGATCACGCGAATGTAATCGACACGGTGGTACACCGCGAACGCATTCTGCAGGATCGAGCGACCCAACCCCACATCGCGCTTGCCGGAAACTGCGTCTGCGGCTACATCCACGTCCGCCACCAGTTCCGTCTTGGTGTGCGAAACAATCTTATTCACCTTGACTCCCGCGCCCATGTCCAGATCCGCCGGCGCTATAGTGCCAGGGAAACTATCCCCCATAATGTGAACCTGCAGGCCTTTCGATCCGGTCTTCAGCGAGTAATTGGCTACACTCACCAACACCGGGTCGTTCGAATCCCGTATCAGTGTTACGTCGAAGCCGAACTCCTGGTACTCGCCCCAGAACCATCGCCCCACCGCGGAGGATTGGTCGGGCGCGATCCAAAGCGCTTCGCGTGCTTCGCTCGAAAGATCGTCCGGCGCCTTGCCCGGTGCGGATACTCCTTTGGAACGCCCGCGCCATGAATATCCTGCGAAAACCAGGCCCGTGCCGGTTCGCTTGATCACGGATTCCGTCCTTCAACGATCTCAAAGTGACACTGGTCTTGAACTCATCTTCGGCCGGGCCGGGCTCAACCATCATTTCGCCGACATACTTGCCGTAACCAATCATGGTTGCCGAAACCAGCCACTTACCGGTGATGCGAGGTGCGCGAATACGCGATTGCCATGCCGCCCATTCGGGCGTGTGCAGCGGTGCTTCCTTGGCCAGGAACTGCAGTGCCGCATCACCCGGTTCGACAGACGGAGCCGCCGGTTGCCCCTCGGGCGCGGCCGCGGCGCCTCCAGCCGCGCCTCCGCCCCCGCCACCCCGGCCGGGACGGCGGAACGCCGCCTCCGCCTGAGCGTACAGCGCGACGTGCAGATTTTCCAGCAGACTGCCAGTCGGCTTTCGAACGCCGCCACGACATTGCCCGTCCCAGCGCGTGGCAGTTGGTGCAGGCGCCGCGTACCGCATCGTTGGGGACGATCGTCTCGTCCTGGATACGGTGCTCGGGTATGTACATTACCGGTTTGGCTTCTTCCGGCGCGAGGCCGTGCCAGGTTGCGAGATACTTGACCACCGAACGCGCGTCCGCGGGACTGATCACGAGTCCGTTCAGGCGCACCATGCGCTTGATCGCCTCTTCCCATCCTTCAGGTGTCGCGCGCTCCCATGAGATTCGCGCGAGATTGCCTTTGGCATCTTTTGCGTGGCACGTACCACACTTGGAAATTACCAAGGGATCGGTTACCGGAATGCCTTCCTCGGGCGTTTCTTCCGAGGCTCCAGCGGCGCGGCCGGCCTGTTGCCGGTTTCCTCTCTGGGCCCACGCCGCCGGGGCGGCGCAGAAGGCGACGAGCGCGATCCACGTTATTGCAGCTTTACTCACTTGCGGGCTCCTTGACGCGTACTGCTGTTGAGTTAGCGAGTCTTGAATTGAAGTAATTGCTCTGCCTGGAAGTAATTCGTACAGAGGCCGCTGAAATCGCTGCTGGGCGAAAGGATAATACAACCCTTACGTCGGGAGTATAAGCTCTTATAGCATCAGTGGTCATAAGGCGTCAATCGTACTGAAACTCACCAGGCCGATTCATCAGAATGTGATCCTTCCCGTCAGCTGCATTGCCCGTGGGCCGGCGCCCTCCGCAGTCTGCATCGAACTGATGATGCCGAACGACGAGGTGCCAAGGGTGAGGCCGGGCGTTCCGTAGTTGGGATGGTTAAAGGCGTTCGTGACCGCCGCGCCGAAGCGCAGATTCACGCGTTCCGTAACCTTGAAGGTACGGAACAGAGAGAGAGATACAGCCTTGGTGCCGGGGCCGTTGATTGAGCCCACCGAAGAATCTCCGAATCGGCCGATGTCGTTGGTGGGAATGGCGAATGCCGAGGCATTGATCCAGTTGTAGATACCCTGGTTGGTCGGCGTGACGGAAACTCCAGGCAGGATGTCGGCCCGGCCGTTACCGATAATATTCTCGAAGTTCGTACCCGACGGGTCGGCGCCATTGGCCAGTACGGTAAGAAAGGGACCGGTCTGGAACAGCGCGACACCCGAGAGCTGCCAGCCGCCTGTGACGGCCGTCAGAGCTTTGTAGGGGGTATGGTTGAAAGGCAATTCATAGAGCCATGTTGCCAGCAGACGGTTGCGCCGGGTGAAGGCGACGTTACCGTAATCCAGATTCGGATTGCCGTACTGCGTCGTCTGGCCGCCGCCCGATCCCGCAAAAGCCGTTGGATCGTAGCCGCCATTATTCGACAGATTTCTGGCGTAGTTATAACTGACCTGAAACTGCAGACCTTTGGACATCCGCTTGTTTACCGAGACCGTCAGCGCGTCGTAGTTGCTTCGGCCTCCGTTCGCCTCTTCCACAATCTGTTCCAGCAGCGGATACGACTCGGCGGACTTGGCCGCGGTGAAGCCGACCGTGTTGGCAGGAACCTGGTCGGGGTTGTCGGTCAGGCCGAGGTCCGATCCATGGCTGCCGTCGTAGGAGACCCGCAATCCAGTCTGGAAGCCAAGATCGCGCTCAAGCGTGACGTTCCACTGCTGCACAAAGGGGTCCTGATAATGAATGGCCGAAGACAAATCGAACACCTGAGTACCTGGCTGCGCAAGATTGGAGGGAAATGCGTACGGGAAGGTGTAAGTCGCTTTATTGTTAGAGACCGTGTTGGTGAAGGCTGCAACGTCGCTCGCTTCCACCGCCCAGGCGGCGTCCAGAAGATTCCCGAGCTGCGCTTCGATGAACTTGCCGTAACCGCCGCGGAGGACGGTCTTGTCGTTGCCGAATATGCGCCATGCAAACCCGACGCGCGGGGCGAAATCGGTCTTCTGCGAGAAGCGGAGACTTTGCGGAACGCCGGCCTGGCTGGCCGTCAGAATGGGCATCGGCGCCAGCGACTCGGCAAAGGCCGGGTTCACCAGAGACAGGCCCTTGTCGGGAACAACCACCGCGCCATGGATTGTCTGGCCGTTCTGGATGGAGTAGTAATTGGGCAGGAAATTGGCGGTGTTGCTGTTTTTGTCGATGAACATCGGATGGTATTCATAACGCATCCCGTAGTTAATCGTCAGGTTCGAGGTCACTTTGAAATCGTCCTGCGCGTAGCCCGCGTAGCTGTTGGCGTAGCCGTTCGAATCCGGATTGAGAACGGTGGCCATGGTGTCGCTGTCCGGAATGCCCAGAAGGAACGACGCGAAGGCATTACCGACGATGCTCTTGGTGACGGAGTTATTGAACTTGTAGACGCCCATGCGATCGGTGGCGAACACGTTGGTGTAGAGCGCCGTCAGATAACGGTAATCGACGCCGAACTTGTACGTATGTTTTCCCCTGGTAAGAGTAAGATTGTCCAGAAATTGCAGAGTTGACGTCTGCGAGATCGAGGAGGCGCTGGAACTCATGGTCTGGAAGCCTGAGATGCCAAAGCTCGGCGATGCATCGCCCGGCGGCAGCGGTCCGGCTGTCTGCAGACCGAGTTCATCTCCAATGACACTGGCGGGAAGGCCTGTGCTGGTGCCTGTGTGGCTGCCGGTCCAACCCACCCGGACCTCATTCAGCATCGTCGGCGTGATCACCCAGTTGTGAGCGCCCGTGACGGACCAGTCGTGCTCCGGCTGCAGGGTCGCGCCGGCCAGCGGGGTTCCCGTAGGCGCCGCCTGGCCCAGCTTTTCCTTGTAAGTCATGCGCACAAAGAAAGACTGATTCGATGTCAGGATCTGATCGGCGCGGAAGTCGCCCTGATTACTGGAAATCGGCGTGGGGAAATTGTCGACGTAGTTGTTCACCAGCGAGTTCGGCGAACCTGTGTTGGGAAGCGGGAACATGTACTTGAGAGCGGCCGCCGAAAGCGGAGAAATCATGCTGGCGGGGATTTGATTCCCCGGAAGAGGCGAGCCGTTTCCGTTCATGATCTGATTCGAATATGCGGAAAGATTTCCGCTGCGAAGCGCGAGCGAGGGCACGCTCTCCACCAGAACCTGCTGCTGCGCGAGGCGCAGGCCTTCATAGGATCCGAAGAAAAACGTTTTGTTTTTTCCGTTGTACAGTTTCGGTACCCAGACCGGGCCGCCGAGAAAAAAACCGAAGTCGTTCATGTCCAGCTTGGGAACCGTGGCGCTGAAGGTGTTGCGAGCGTCGTAGTCCGTGTTCTGGTTGTTCTCATAAGCGCCGCCATGAATTTCGTTGGTGCCGCTTTTCGAAATGGTCGTGATATCGCTGATACCGCCGAACTCGGCCGTGTTGTTGATTTCGCTCACATGGATTTCGGCGATCGTATCGAACGAGGGAAACAGTTCCGCGATGGGTGCGCTGTTGCGGGGGCTCATGGAGCTGATGCCGTCGATACTGATCGAAAGCTGGCTGGGTTTGGCGCCGGCGACCGAAATGTTGCCGCTGTTATCCACCTCGACACCAGGCTGGGTAGTCAAGGTTGTGATCGCGCTGGTGGAACCCGCCGCGCGCGAGCTGACGGCGATCGGCAGATCGTTCAACTCACGGCCTACCTTCGTCTCCGCAATATTCGAGACATCCGTGCTGATGGGCGCCGCCGACGCTTCGCTGACCGTTACCGTCTGCGTCTGGCTGGCCACCGAAAGCGTGCCATCGACGCGCACAGTCTGGCGTGTTTCGAGCACAACGTCGGAATATTTGGCACTCTCGAAGCCCTGCGCTTCCATGAGAATGACGTACTGCGATGGTTCCAGATTGACGACCACATAGTTTCCGGTTGCATCGGTGAGAACCGAGCGCGCCGCTCCCGTGCCCGTATTGGTGACAGTCACCTTGCAGTTCGCGACCACGCTCCCGGACGGATCTTTGACTGTTCCTGTGAATGAGCCGAAAGTGGACTGCCCCAGCGCCGCTACGGCGGCAAATGAGAGGAGCGCACAAAAGACCAATAGTCTTTGAGGCAGGATGCGTCCAGGACGAGTTCCTGGCGACCCTGATCGGTTGCGGGTTTCGGCTGTGTTGAAAGTCACTGAAAGACTCCTTCGCGTATGAGAATTAGTTTTGACCCGTTCAGCCGGGGGTACGGGTGCGTGTCCTGACTCGGGACACCATCTCGCGCGTGGACCTGAAGCTATTCGCTACAGCTTGGGCGAATGAAAGTAAAGGTAAGAAACATTAGTAACACGAAGGTGGGATAACGAACCACAACCGGTTCGCTATCCCGCTTATAGAAAAAAACGATCCCTCAAAGCCGTTAATGGAGGTCTTTTGCTTTCGAATTTTCCAGCGCCAGCACCGCATATGCGGTTGCCGCGTCGCTCATGAAACGGCCCGCGTCGGACTCTAATTCCCGTTGTTTATTAAGGGAATATGCGGCCCACCGGCCATCGCCGGGATTTTGGCTTCGGCTCAGCCAGGCGAGCGCACGTTTCAGCGCCGTCTGCGCCTGGGGCGCATCCGTCTGCTCCAGCGCGAACGCGATCAGGCCGGTCGCGTAGCCATCGCTGCGCGAGTCGACCGGAGTATTATCCTTTCGTTTCCACGACGGGATCATCGAAGAAGTGCTGAATCCACCGTCTTCCTGCTGTTTTGCCAACGTTTGTTCGATAATTATTTTCTGCTGGGCTTCAGTAAGTAATCCAGGAAGCTTCGCCGAAGCCCATAGCAGCACCACTCGATCCAGCGGAGTCTGCGCGTCCATTCCTTTCACCAGCCACGCGTTCAGCATCTTCAGACCGGATTGAATGCCGGGTTCAGACTTATAATTGCCCGGAGCGCTGCCAATAGCGATCGCGGCAAGTGTGGTCCCGTAATATTGAGAATCTCCCTCCCACGGTGCATTATGAAACTGCAGCCACGCCCAGGAGCCTTTCATATCGCCCGACTTCAGCTGAAGCGCCCACATGTTATCCAGAGCCAGCCGCGCATCCGCGCTTAGTTTGCCGGTTGGAGCGTCGTTCCAAGCCAGAATCAGGGCATCGAGAATCGATTCCGTACCGCGCGACTCGGAGGTCTTGGGAAGACCCGATGTCTGGTCCGCGTAAAAGGGTTCTACTTCCTTCCACAGGCGCACCCGTTTGACGACGTTATCCAGTATCTTCTGCTCGTTGGGAGAAGCGGATGGCTCGTGGAGGGCCTCGTGCAAAGCCGAGCGGCCTAACGCATAGGGTGCCGCAGTATGGCAGGAGATGCAGAAAGTCTCATGGTCTCGCGCGGATTTCGGCCAGCTCATCCACCAGGAGGAACGCTGGTCAAGATAGGCGGCGGCTGCTTTGGGACTCCAGCCTTCCGTATCCGGAACCTGTGCCTGGGCACTTGAAACCACAGACAAAGTACCGCTAAGGCACGCTAAGTAGAGGAAATATCGCATGGAACTTGTCCTTTGAGTTTGGGGCGTCGTTACGCCAACGACCCGACAACGCGTTTCGAACTGGCGGAAACGCGCGACAGCGTGGACAAGTCAGGCCAGAACTGATAATACTCCGAAAGAGACTTAGTTGCCAGTCGAACCGGCGCACTCGCGCGCCAGTGCCTCTTCGATGCGTCGCCTCGAACTCAAAGGGGAGAACCGCGCGCGTTCCCGGCTGCCCTCCGATTCGCATGCGCGAACAATGAAACCGGTCATGTTGGCAACCGCGAAGCTGATGCCGTACAAATTTCGTCGTGGAGGCACGCCCGGCGCCGGACGCGGATATCCGGAAGCATAAAACACCTCGCCCACTCCGTTTTCCTCGCAGTGGAAGCCGTTTCGCGCGCAATCCCAATCGAGCCCGACGCTGAATACGCCGGCCAGACAACCGGGGTAGCACGGCTGGCCGTCCGCTTCGCGCGCCGCTACCAGCAACGTTCCCGCCTCGGCGACTTTCATAACCGCGCGCGCGAATGAATCCGCATGAGCTGGATTTGTCGTGCCCAGGCTCAGATTGACGACATCCATCTTGTGTTCGACGCACCAGTCGAGGGCGCGCAGCAGATTCGCGCCGGTCGTACGCAGTTCGGAATGAAATACTTTAACCGCGAAATAATCCGCCGCCGGCGCTTTTTCCTGGATCGCAGCCATAACCGCGGTTCCATGCCCGAGCCGATCCAGATAGTCGTCCGCGTCGATCTCGCCTGCAACCGTGACGGACGCTCCCCCGGCCACGCGGCCGATGTGCGGGTGCAGGGAATTAACACCGCTGTCGATCACGGCCACCCGCACTCCCAGGCCGGTCGCGCCGGCAAATGGGAGAGACCCGGAATCTTCCTCTTCAGGCGTGAGCGGCTGATGCGACGTCATGAGAAATGGTGGCTCTTCCGTTCTCGATAGTGATGATCGCGTCCGCGATCTCCGCCAGCGCGGGCCGGTGCGTGATCACGATGAGCGTCGAGTGTGGCAGCGCCGCGCGCAGACTGCTTGCCACCAGCCGCTCGGTCTGAGCATCAAGCGCCGAGGTCGGTTCGTCGAGAATCAAAACACTCGGGCGCCGCAGCAAGGCGCGAGCCAGCGCGATTCGCTGGCGTTCGCCCGCCGAAAGCGCAAGGCCGCGTTCGCCCGCCTGCGTCTCCAGACCCTGCGGCAAACGGTTCAGCATTTCGTCCAGACCCGCCGCCCGCGCCGCCGCCTCAACCTCCGCGCGATCGGCACGCGGCCATGCGAACGCGATATTCGCGGCAATGGTGTCGTTGAAGAGATAAGGCGACTGATCCACCAGAATCGCTTCCCGGCGCAGATCGTGGAGCGACAGTTCGCGCAGGTCGTGGCCGTCGATCAGGATTCGTCCTTCATCCGGGTCGAGGTAACGGACGATCAAATCGGCCAGCGTCGACTTCCCCACACCGCTCGGACCCAGGATGGCGCAGAAAATCCCGGCCGGGATCTCAAGACTGACATCGCGCAAAACCGGCGCGCGATCGTAGCGGATCGAGACGTGCTCGAACCGGATCGACTCGCGTATCGCAGGCAGAGACAGTGCGTCCGGACTCTCGCGCACCTCCGCGGGCGTGTCGAACAGTTCGAAAATCCGGCCCAGGGAAACCCGCGCGGACGCCAGACCGGAGGTCGTCCCCATGAGCGTTTGCACCGGCGAGAGCAGCCGCATGTGATATGCCATGAAAGCCACCAGCGTGCCGATGGTCATCTGCTCGCGCATAATGAGCCATCCGCCGTAGAGAAAAACGGCCGAGGTCGCGGCGGTCAGAATCGTGCCCGGCGCGGCGCCCGTCATGAACGACGCGATCTGCACGCGCAGCATGGTGGACACGTACGCGTCGTTGCGCTCGCGGAAGCGGGAGGCTTCGTGTTCGCCGGCGCTCAGCGAAACCACCACGCGCATCCCGAGGATGGTGTCGACAAACAGGCTGCCCAGATCGGCGCTGCGTTCCCGCAGTTGTTTGGTGAGCGCCGTCAGTCTCCGCTGGTAGTGGCGAAACGTGAGGAGGCAAAACGGAACGAGCACCACGCTAACGAGGAAGAGACGCCAGTTCAGCCAGAGCATCATCCCCACGCATCCCACAAAGAACATCACGTTGCTCAATACCGAGAGCAGAGAATCCGCCGAAACGCGCTGCACTTCACCGACATCGCTGTTGAGACGCGACATCAGATCGCCCATGCGGAACCGGGCGTAAAAGCGCGGCGAAAGCGTCTGCAGATGCCGGAAGAGCGCCACTCGCATATCGAAAAGCATCGCCGCCGAAATCTGCACATAGCGATAGCTCGCGAGTATGTTGAGCGCGAACCCGGCCACGGCGGCGACGAACATGATTCCCGCGATCCAGACCAGCGCGTGCATATCACGCTTTAGCAGCGCGTTATCGATCAGGAGCTTCGAGATGTACGGTTGAACCAGTCCGAGGCCGGTCGAAAACAAGCTGACGACAACAACCAGAATCAGCCGCCTGGTATAAGGGCGCAGAAAAACCCACAGCCTGCCGTAAGTCTTCCATTGCGCGACGGACCCGGTTGGCGTTACAGGCGAATTGATCTGGGTCGGCATTCGAGTTCGAAATTCCTCAGTTGATAGGTGGGTTCACCGGCGGCGGATAATCTGGCCGCGCACCAGCGAGAACCTTCGTTCATTGATTCCAGTTCTGTTCGCCACCACGGCCCGTCGCCGCCGGTGCGATAAAACTCCGCGCAAAGGTTGAGATGGCGCAGCATCCCGGCGGTGAGCCGGGATTCGTAATGCGAAAACAGCGACTCTGCCTCGCCGCCATCGGCGAGCGCGCGAACCACCGCCGAAGCGAGAATAGCCTCGCGTACAGCGTGCGCGGTTCCGTCGCCGCAGACCGGATCGAATCCCATGGCCACGGTTCCGCAGGCGAGCCAGTCGTCGCCGCAGAGCGGCGCGACCATCCGCGGGCAGGAGACAAATTCTCCCGATCGCCCGCCGCGAAGATGGATCCGCGGAGCGATGACCCGGCTCGCGGCCAGAAGCGATTCGAGCGGACCACCCACGGCGAGCAGCCAGGTCGATTCCGATGCGTTGGGGATGAGAAAAAGCCATCCATTTTCGAGAGACTCGATCCAGCAACTCGATATATCGGCCGGGTCGCGAAGGGTGACTTCCGCCGCATTGGCGCGCCGCGAACCGAAGCGATGTTCCACCGCTGCGGGCGGCAGCGGCCTCGAAGTGTGAATGACGAAATCGGGCGAAACGAGCGCGTCGGGTTCAAAGCCGCGCCCGAGGTTTTCAAGGAGAAATGTTTCGGAGACGACGACAGCGGAATGGGGCACAGCGGCCGGCTCGGCGGCCTTCCCCCACATCACCACGCGCCTGTCGATTCGGGGCAATCCCGAGAACAGCGGCGGATCGCCGAATACGTCGCGAATCAGCGCCAGCGCCGTGTCGCTGAGCATGATAGCCGGAACGCGCGCACGGTCCGGGCGCTCCACCCCAACCCGAAATCCCGCGTTCTTCAGAAGCCGGGCGCAGGCATACGAAGCGACACCGTCGCCCCGGATCAGGACTTCACGGGCGGCCGTCATGGCTTCTCCGGCGCGGGCGAATCGCTGGTTTCAATCTTTTTCAACGTATAAGGCGGCGCAATCCATGGCGACACCAGGCTCTCGTGCCCATCGTTATCGACGGCCTTCACGCCGAAGATAATGTCATCGATGCTGAGGCCGGGCAAGGTGTACTCGGTGACTTTGCCGACAAAGATCTGCTGCTCCCAGAAGGGCGCGGTGCTGGCACGCAGCACAATGGCATAGCCCCCGAGGTCTGCCGCCGGAGAGTCATTCCATCGCAGCACCGCATCGTAGCGGGATTTGCCCCGCGAGACAGTCGGATTTGTGCGGCCTTTGGCGGCGCCGGTTTTGACCTCCCGCGTTGTTTGGGGAGCGGGTGGCGCAAGCGCCAGACTGGCCAGCGCCGCACCGTTCACGCGCGCAACCGACGTAGCGTACTCGGGCGAGCTCTTGTCGAACGTGTCGTTCGCGGTGTGTTGAATCCCGAGATTTTCCGCCGCCGCCGTGAACCGCACAGCTGCAAATCCATTGGCGTTGAACGGGCTGTGGTCCCCACCGCGCGCGAAGCGATCCTGGCGGAAAACCGGCTCAACCCGGAAGGCCGGAACATAGCGCTGTGCGGTTTCGCGAATATAGCGAGCCAGTTCGCGCGACGCCGAATCGACCGGCTCCTCGGAGAAGACATGCACCAGGCCGTTCTCGGAATGGCCGTCGCCCGCTACCGACACGCCGACGATATCGTTATTGAACACGGCTTCGATGCGGTCCTTGCGCTCCTTCGCCTGCGCCGCATAGAGGCTGCTGCCCACCAGACCGATTTCCTCTCCGGCGAACGCGGCGAAGACGATGGTCTTCTCGAATTTGTACTGACTCATCACGCGCGCCAGTTCCAGCACGAGGGCGACGCCCGAGGCGTTATCGGTAACCCCGGGCGCGGGAGCCTCCACCGATTTATCGAAATCGATCACATCGTCCGCCGCCGGTTCATTCCCTTCGGTCGTGACTTCGGGCGCGCCGGGTTTGCGCACGATATTAATCGAGTCGTAGTGCGCGCTCACGATGAGGTGTTCGTCCGGTTGTGTGGTGCCTGGCAGCACAGCAAGGACGTTGACTACATCGACATCGCGAAGGATGCGCGTGCCCTGCTTTCTGACGTGATGCGGATCGAGGGACACCTCCAGCCGCGGACTGTAGCTTTTGAACTGATCGAAGATCCAGCGGCGAGCCGCGCCGATGCCGCGATCGGTCTGCTCCGGATTCGAGAAGTTGCCGCGAGTTTCGAACGAAGCGAGCTTCTGCATGGTCGCGGCGATGCGATCGCGCGAGATCTCGCCGAGCATTTTTTGGATCGCGGGATCGGGGTGCCCGACGGTCTGTCCCTGGGCCGAAGCGCCGAGCGTGAGCAGGCCGGCGGCCAGAAGCGTGACGCAGGATGAGCGGTTTGGCATCTCTATCTCTTCTTGAGGCTCCGCCGGAATTTCGGCAAGGAGACTAAATCGGCCGCGCGACTCGGGCGATCTATCGGCAGGGATAGAGACGGATTCCCAATTCTAGCAGCCCGTGGTGGAACTCGCGCGAGGCCGCGCGGGCACGATTTGGTCCGAGAGCGAGACGCGAGGAGGAAGTCGACGCCGGTCAGCTCGAAGAAGAAGTGCGTACGATGACGAGCAACGAAGCTATCGGGCCAAATCCTGCCCGCCCAAAGGGTTGCGGCGGCGCCCGGCTCCAGCTTTGTCGCAACTCCTGTCCAATGTCCCGCATTGCCTGCGTCGTTGCTTCGCGCTGGCACCCGGGCGGCGCTCGCAACGCGGCCCACGGGAGTTCCACCACGGGCTGCCAGCGGATCTGATTGCTCACGTCGCCTCGACGGTCTGAAAGCGGGCCTTGCCGCTCGCCCGTTTCCATCGCGCCGGTATCTTTCTCCGCAGATACCGGTTCCAGTACATCAGCGCCCCCGTCACGCACAACAGCGGAATCGAAAGCGAGAAAAGCGCCCAAAGGATCTTCACGCCCAATCCCCAGAACGTGCCGAAATGCAGCGGAATCTGGAGCCAGATCAGCCAGTCGCCGAGGCTCTGGTTCACCCCGTACTTCCATATGGCGAGACAGCGGCCGTCGTAAGGGTCGAAGTAGAGGATATCCGCAAACTCCGCGCCGCGAGTGCCCGCGCGCTGCATCGAGATCTCGAGCGGCGCCCTTCTACCCGATGGGAATGCGATCTGGCGCAGCGTGGCGCCCGGATCCAGACGCGCCGCTTCGCTGAGCATGAAGTGCAGGTCGGCCCCGTTGGCCACGGCCTGCGGCTCGACCCGAACCGCCGGCGGCATCGCCGAAATCAGAGGCGAAATGCGATCGACAAGCCGGATCGCGTCGCGCGACCACCCGAAGTAAACTCCCGAGATCCCCCAGAAAGAAACGATGGCAAGAGTCCAGAATCCGACCGCACGATGCAGATCGAAATTCACGCGCCGCCAGTTGCGGGCGAAGTCCACCGCAAGCGCGCGGGTCCAGCCCCTGAGCCCCGGCCACCAGATCACCATTCCGGTCAGATTGACCAGCAGCAGAGCCCCTGCCAGCGCGCCATTCACCTCACGGCCGGTTACACCGAACAAGAGCGTTTCATGCAAATTCCGCACCACTCCCAACCACGCCCAATTATGGGGAAGGCGGCGCGGCATACGTCCGAGCACCTGCGCGGTCACCGGGTGAATCGCTACGCTGCCGGAACCGAAGTTTCTGCCTCTCCCCTGAAGCACCGCGACATAAACGGGATTCGATTGCGTCGGCGCCGATAGCGAGATCAAGCGCGCCGCCGGTAACGCGGATCGCACGCTTTCGATCACGGCCACCGGGTCCGCCTGTGCGCCCGTCGTCCGCAGATTGTGCCACGGATTGATTCCGGCCAGGCTTTCCAGTTCCTCGCGAAAAACCAGAACGGTTCCCGTCAGGCCAATCATGATCAGATAGAGCGTCAGAATCAGCCCGACCCACAGATGGATCTGGAAATTGAGTCGCCGCAGCCACACCCTCTGCGGCCGCCGGACAAACCCGCGCACAAAACTCATCGCGTTCCGCCTCCCGTGATTCAAGAAAATGACGGCGACGATTCGGGGTCGCGAATGTTACTGGCGCGAGAAAAACTGGACCATGCGCGTGGCGGCCGATTGCCCGCGCTGCGTGGCCTCGGATTCCGACTTAAGAGTCTTGCCATCGGCTGAAACGCTCATGGTTCCGGAAGCCGTTGGTTTGTTCTGGCCCTGCAACACAATTTTATATTCGGAAGCGCCCGACCGCGTGATCCTGACGGTTCCGATTTTCTGGCCATTCGCGTTTTTCACGTCGGCCTCTGTCCCATCCAGACGCGCGGCGAAACGAAGCGAAACAAACTGAATATTATTGACCGGCACCGAATAGGCAAATTCAAGCCCCTGACCGGCCGCGCTTACCCGCAGCGTTAGTTCGTCGAATGGGGTCTTCTGGCCGCCAACCTCCTGGCTCATCAGAACCCAGCGGCCGACTAAAGGTTCGGCCGCCCGCATCGGCATGGCGGAAATAATAACTACAAAGAAGGCCGTCCGGATTGCCGCCCAGGTCACGCGCAAACTCCTTTGCGGCATGATAGCATCCGTCGTTTCGCGAGGAAGCGTTTTTTCTGCGGGCGCTTTACGAATCGTGAATCCGGTCGCGATCTTCCTCCGCCACCGAGCACCACGGCCCGATCCGCACTCCCGCGAGGTTGACCACGCACCAGCTGCGCAGCCTCTGGCCGGAGAGATACTCGATGACATCTCCTCGGCCGTCATACACCCGGACCGCACCCGTGGGGTCGCGCTCGACTCGCCCTTGCGTGAGGCGGCCCGCCACGCCGGACGACAAGACGTAGAGCAATGCGCTGGAATCGGATAGACCCATGCCTGAAATCGCTCGGGAACCTCTGACGCTGCCCGCTACTTCGCCGCCACCACCGGCTCCGCGAATTTTGCAGTGTCGATTGCGGCGTTCGGCTCGTAGGAATTGATCGAATATTCCTCCCGGCCGCTGATCCATTCGTAACTGAACTTGAATGGCATCATGACGCCCGCCACCGGACGGTAATCCGAGTAGTCGATCTGCGTGGGAAGCCGCCCGTCCGCGGTATTCACGTGGCGCACGAATCGCGTCAGCAGGCCACTCTGCTTGTCGAAATAAAGGGTTACCAGAAGACCGTTGCTGCCGGTCGCCTGAACTGCCCACACCGGTTTGTCTTCGATGCTCGCCGGAAAGCCGACGCGCCAGTTGCTGAAGTACTTGCGGATCTGACCGGGGAAAGCCATCGCGCCGTCCGCTTTGCCGCCCTCGAGCAGGCTTCCCGTCAGCGGGTACTGCTTGACCACCGTCAATGGCAGTTTCACCCAGGCATGCGCGCCGTCCGTGGTCCGGATCATATCGCCGCCGCGCTGGTGCGCGATCACCGTAAGCTGGTCGGGAGCCCTGGCGTAGATCTCCGCCGGATCGGTGCGATCCACCGGGCCGTAAGCTTTGGTCTCACCCTTCGCCACGTAGCTGGAGAGCGCGGCAACTTTGTCCGCTCCGCCCAGGGCGGCAATGTATTTGTCGAAGATCTGGTCGAGCGTCGGCACGCCGGCTGTGGGCGGCGCCTGCTTCAGCACCTCGGATGAAAAGTTGAGTGGATCGCCGTAGATCTGATCCATCGTGGCGGTGACGGACGGGCTGCCGCTGCCGCGATGACACGTCCAGCAAGTCACCTCATGTCCCCCGCCGAAATGTTCTTTATTAATGGCTCTGACGACGTTTTCCATCTGCCGCGCTTTCCGTTTGCGCGGATTTTCGTCGGAGGCCCAATCCGGATTGTCGGTACCGGCGCCGACGTGGCAATCTCCGCAGCACATGCTGAGGGCTGCCGAATACAGGCCCATCGTCCCCATGAACTCGTCGACCGGAATGCCCTTCAGCGCCGTGACGTTCTTGAAGTACTTGTCGGACATCGGCAATGGCGGCGTTGCCGGTGCCTTCTCCTGCGCCAAAGCGATCGACGGTTCCCATACGCCGCTCGCGCAACTCAATATCGCGCCAACTGCGAGCGCTGCTGCGCCTCTGCCAACCGATCGCTTCAGGGGAAAATTCATCTGCACTCTCCTTGTCTGGACACACACACAGGGACTGTAGGTCCTGGCATTCGAAACGCCAACGCGTTTGCTAATCAAATGAATGTTTTGCGTTGCGAAGTGTGCGGCTTCTGGCGCAGAAAGCGCTATTACGCGCAAGCGACTGCGCCAGCGTTCTCCGTGAAGACTATGGCAGATCGAGGCCGGAGCGTAACAAAACGTTCGGTTTCGGTCTGCCGTGCGACCCGGGAACCGCCGGGCCGTACGATTGAGGGCTGCAAGGTTTGGACCCTTATTTCAAGAAGGTTTGGCCCGTTATTTCAAGAACTGGTGGGGCGGTCCGGGACCGCGTCCTGGACGTTACTTCTCCGCGCGCAGACCCTTCTCCGCCAGAGCCTTCGTGAGAATCTCGGCCGCCTTGGGAAATTCCTTCCGCGAATTCGCCATAAAGATCCCCTTCGTGATCATAAGCGGAGTCCATCCCAGCCGGTTCTTGGCTTCCGGATCGGCCCCGTGGTCGAGCAGGAACTGAACCAGCGAAGGCTGATTCGAAATGACCGCCGCATGCAGAGCGGTCATCCCGTCCCAGCGTGGATCGCCCACGCCGAGGTTCAGCAGATCGTCCATGTTCTTCGGGTAGCTGAGCAGCGTGGCTTCGGCGCTGCCGATCATCGGGTAGTTGCCGAAATGCGTGTGCGCGTTGATGTCGTTGCCGAGCGAAAGAGCCAGTTTGACGGCCTCCAGGCGCTCCGCTTCCGGAACTCCGGTCAGCGGCCCCGGGCTTTCGCCTTCGTAATAATCGATCCCGGCCGCCGCCATCAGAGGCGTGATACCAACCTCGGTATTGATGTTCGGATCCGCGCCGTACTTCAACAGCAGCTTCATCATCGCCACATCGCCATTGCGGGCCGCACTGTAAAACGGCGTCGCACCCACCAGGCTGCAATGATGCCGGCCCAGATTAATATCCGGCGGATTTCTGGTGGTGCCGAGAGCCTTGGTCATCGGCATCTCTTTCCAGTCGATGCGCATGTTTACATTCGCGCCCTTCTGCAACAGCTTCTCGGCGAATTCCATCGCGCTCACGTTGCCGGTCGGATGCGGTACCGGCTGCGGTTCTTCGGCCAGTCCAGCCGCTTCCCACGAGGCGCCGGGTTT
>CAWBIS010000076.1:0-22034 GCA_963788485.1 Terriglobia bacterium | reverse complement strand
ACTGTCTACGCTTCAACGACGTATTGCTAGAATATGGCGTCAACCCGAATGCTCGAATCCTGGCCATCTCGGGCTCGAGCGGCGAAGAGCATATTCACCGTGCTCTGAAGGCCGGTGCCAAAGGGTACTTGAGCAAAGACGCCGCGCCGGCGGAAATCCTCTCCGCCATCCGGGCCGTTTGCGCCGGGCGCCCGCACATACCTCCCGGCGTCGCTCAGGCTCTTGCCCGCCGTTCGGAGTATGAAGCCCTGACGCCGCGGGAAATCGATGTCCTCGAAGCCATCGCCCGGGGATTCACCAACAAGGAAATCGCGGCGGAAATGACGGTGAGCGAAAGCACGATCAAAGCGCGGGTGAAGGAAATCCTCGCCAAGCTCGCCGTTCCCGATCGCACTTCCGCGGTGACCGCGGCTTTGCGACGGGGCATTATTCATCTGTAAGGCGCAGAGGCTTCGCCTGGCGCGGATTTCCGGCGCTTTCGTTCCCGTGTTGTCTCATTGCCGGTTTTCGCGTACCTTGAAGGGCATGGAGGTACATTTCACCCCGGACACAGAAGCGCAGCTAAATCAGTTAGCCGCCAGCCAAGGCAAGCCGCCGAAAAGGTGGTGGAGGAAACCGTTGCCCGCGTGCTGCGGCAGCAGGCGCAGTTTATCAAAGGCGTGAACCGGGGAATAGCCGCCGCCGACCGGGGCGACCTGATCGAGCATGCCGAGGTGGTGGAGCGCATCGACCGGCTTTTCCGGTCTTGACGCGCATTCGCTGGACGACCGAATACGCGAGGAAAACCCCGAAGCGGCCCGCGCCCTTGCGGAAACCATTCTTAATCGCATCGCACAGCTTGAAAGCTCTCCCGGCATCGGTTGTTTGGGTCGCCCAGTCCGCATCCAGGATCTCCTCAGATCTTAGACGAGAACCGCAGAGAATTGTTCACTGGTTTATGGGACAGGAGATTAGTGCCAGTTGTCGTGATTGAACCGGTAGTCCCTCAGCCGGGACAGGTCGTCGCTGAGCATATCCCGATCTCTGGGCGAAAGCCGGTTATCGGCCACCACCGCGGTGAGAGAGCCGATCACCGCGTCGAGTTCCGGCTGATTGTATGTCTTGGCCCCCAGTTCGATCTGGAGATCCGTCAGCTGGTTCTCAGTCTGGACGATGCGGTCCTGATCCTTTTGGTGAAAGGTGACATCCTGGACGCGATTCAGGTCTTCCCGGATGCGATCGAAAAAACGCATGCGCCATCCCTCGGCCCGATAGAAGGAGTCGCGATTCTGATACCAGCCGTGATCGTCGGGCGCTTGCGGCGCCGCCTGGATGTTTGTCATCCCCAGTACAAATACGCCGATGGCGATCACACCTATAGATTTGAGCAACACGGTGAAACACCTCAACTTACCGGTTCCTCGCCGGAACCGTTCGGTTGAGCGAAGTGCACACACGCTGCCAGTGAAATAAAAACTACAAGAGTAGATTCAGGAAAGAACCAGTAATTCTCGAACGACTCGTCCGAGAATCATGAACTGAGCGAGGCTGGATGGTTTGCGGAAGTAGTCGGTGGCCCCAAGCGCCATCACCATCTCGCGGTCGGAAGGCGCATTGGATGAGCTGACAATCAGAACTCTCGTATCCCGGCAGCGGGGGCTCACGCGGATGCGCTTCAACACCTGCTCGCCCCCGATTTTGGGCAGGTTCAGATCGAGCAGAACCAGATCCGGCGGCGGTTCCGTAGCATCGTCTACTCGATCCAGAAATGCGATAGCCTTCTCTCCATCGGGGACGATGTGAAGGGACGCGTCGATCCGTTCTTCGGCCAACGCCTCTTCGATCAGATTCGCATCGGCCGGGTTATCTTCCACGAGAAGAACCAGTTGCACGCCCCTCGTCACTGCGGCCTCAGTC
Organism: Terriglobia bacterium; assembly: GCA_963788485.1. Taxonomy (GTDB): domain Bacteria; phylum Acidobacteriota; class Terriglobia; order Bryobacterales; family Bryobacteraceae; genus BOG-234. The sequence continues at coordinate 20,138 of CAWBIS010000076.1, read as the reverse complement.
ATAAAGGAAGTGTAAAACAAAAGGTTGATCCGTGTCCCTCTTCGGAGTCGACCCAGATCCTGCCGCCATACCGCTCGACGATCTTCTGGCAAATCGCCAGTCCGATCCCGGTGCCGGGATACTCCCGGCGATCGTGGAGCCGCTTGAAAATCCCAAAAATCTGCTCATGATACTTCTTCGCGATCCCAATGCCGTTGTCCTCAATGAACAAGCACCAGTATCCGTCCTGTTGTTCCGCCCGGATGTTCACCAGGGGAGCGGCTTTGCCGCGATATTTAAGCGCGTTTGATATCAGATTTTGAAACACGTGCATGAGCGGGACACGATCTCCCCGTACGACAGGAAGGTGCGAAACCTTGATGACCGCGTGTGTCTCTTCTATTGCCGCGGCCAGATTCTTCCTGACCCCGTCGATCACCTCATTCAGATCTACGTCCTGGGCGGGCGAATCGAACGTTCTCGTTGCTTGGGAGTATGCCAGCAGATCGGCGATTAGTTTCTCCATGCGTTGCGCGCCTTCAATGCAGTAGTCGAGATACATGGAAGCCTTCGCGTCAAGACTGGCGCGATATTTCTTTTCCAGCAGCTCGCTGTAAATCGCGACCTGCCGCAGCGGCTCCTGCAGATCGTGGCTGGCGGAATATGCAAACTGCTCGAGATCCGCATTGGCTCGCCGCAACTCCTGAACCGATTGCTGCAGCAGGGCCTCTTGTTTCTTTCTTCCGGTGATGTCCTCCGCCAGAAAGCTGTAGCGCGGCCTGCCGCCCGGACCGAGCCCCAGATAATTCACGTTCGCGCTGAGCCAGATCGTGCCGGAATCCTTCAGGTACTCGTATTCGAACGAAATGGATCGGCGTTCGCGCTGGCTTTGGCTGAACTTTCCAAGCCAGTGATCGTGAAAAGCCTGCGGGACGGATAGAGTATGTCTGTTCTGAGAAGGTAGAGAGTCTACGGAAACGCCGAAAAATCGAGCAGTAGCCAGATTACCGTAGACGGGCAGGATTTCGTCGTTCTCGATCTCGACCACTCCCATCAGAAACGGTGAGCTGTCGTAGAAACCCTGCAGCGTCGCCTGGCTTTGTACCAGCGCCTCCTCGGCTTCGCGCCGCCTGCGGTTCATGGAAAGATGGGCGCCGATCCGCGCGAGCAGTTCACGCGCGGTGAACGGCTTGATCAGATAATCGTCCGCGCCCGCGCCCAATCCCTCCACCCGGCTTTCCTCGCCGGCGCGGGCGGAGACAAGCACCACGGGAATCGTCCGCGTTTCCGGCCGCGCCCTCAGCTCCTGCAGAAGCGCGAAGCCGTCGAGTTCCGGCATCATCACGTCGCTCAGAATCAGGTCGGGTGGATCGGCCAGCGCGGACGCCAACGCTTCGTGGCCATTCGAAACCGCGGTGACCCGATAGCGTTCGTCCAGCAGCCGCGTGACGTACTCGCGCATATCGGCGTTATCGTCGGCCAGTAGAATTCGTTCCGCTGCCGGGCTTACGACCGCTTCTTCCGAAGCCCGATGGCGCACGGTCGAATCGCGTGCCGGCGCGTCGTCGATCCACCTCAGGGATTCCTGTACGAAGATTTCCGAGCGCACGGCCGTGGAGGAGCGGACTCGCGCGCCTTGCAGCTTCTCTTTCGGGAGGTGGTCCGCTCCCAGGGGAATGCTCACGGTGAACGTGGTTCCTTTCGAAACCTCGCTTTCGACCGTGATGGAACCGTTGTGAATTTTGACGAGCTCCTGCACCAGGGCGAGTCCGATGCCCGTACCCTCGATGCTTCGTCCGCGGGCGTTGGCGACACGGTGAAAACGCTCGAAAACGTGCGGCAATTCGGCTGCGGGGATGCCCGTGCCCGTGTCCTCGACAGCCAGTTCCACATTTCCCCCGGAAGACTTCAGGGAAACGGTGACGCCGCCCTCAAAGGTGAATTTGAGCGCATTGGAAAGCAGATTCAGGACAATCTTCTCCCACATGTCGCGATCCACATAAACCGGGCCAGGCAAGGACTCGTCGCAATCGACCTCAAACCGCAGTCCCGCCTTTTCCATGGCCGAACGGAAATTCGCGGCCAGTTCCGCGGTGTAGCGGGCGAGATCGGTCGGCTCATAGACAGCCTCTACACGGCCCGCTTCAATGCGCGAGAAATCCAGAAGCGTATTCACCAGCCGCTGCAGCCGCAGGGCGTTGCGATAGACCAGTTCCAGCCGATGGTGTTCCGATGGTTCTCCCGCATTCCTGGCCCGCGCCAGAAGTTCTTCCACGGGACCAAGCATCAGGGTGAGCGGCGTGCGAAGCTCGTGGCTGACGTTCGAAAAGAAGGTCGTCTTGGCCTGATCGATTTCGGCCAGAGCCTCGGCACGGCGGCGTTCCGCTTCATAGGCCCGGGCATTGGCAAGCGCGGCGGCGATCTGGCCTTCCAGCAGTTCCACAAATCCGCCATAAGTTGCATCGTAGCTGCGGTAGGGATTCAGACCCACAACCAGAAAACCCGCCGACCGCTCCTGCCCCTGTTGCCGGACCGGGAGGATCGCGGCCTGGGCAGGTGGCTTCGTCCAATCGCCGGTGGGCACCGCAGCCGAAGTGGTTTCCGGCGCTAATTGCTCCATGAAAGTCGCGGCAGGGTTCTGGAAAATCTCCTCAGCATGCCACGGTGTAGACGTCCCGCGCTCGATGACTGCCGGCGCCAGCTGATGACCGGCCGGGATACCGCTTGACGATGCGAGCCTCGCCCGGCCGTCGGGGTCGAAGAGGTAAGTCAAAACAAAGGGCAAATCCTTGCGGTTGCGGCCCAGTTGGTAATCGAGCGCCCGCAGAACCTCATCTTCCGTTTTGGTGCCGGCGAGGGCCGAAGCTACGCTGCGCAGCGTCTCCAACCGCCGCTCCCCGATCAGACGCTCGGTCTCCTCGGTAACGACGCAGAGCATTCCATTGATTGTTCCGTCGTCGTCGGCCAACGGGCTGTACGAAAAAGTGTGGTACGTTTCTTCGGCAAAGCCGCTCCGTTCCAGAAACAACAGCAGTCCTTCGTCGTATGTGGCTTTGCCCGTGGTGAGCACCGTCTCAATACGAGGTCCGATGTCCGGCCAGATCTCTGCCCAAACGCGTTCCGCCGGCGATCCCAAAGCCCATGGATCCTTGATTCCCAAGGTCGGACGGTAGGCGTCGTTAAAGAGGAACGTCAGCTGGTCGCCCCATCCCATCCACATGGCATAGCGCGACGAAAGCAGGATGTTCACCACGGTGCGGAGGCTCTGGGGCCATCGCTCAATGGGCCCGAGCGGAGTCGCGGCCCAGTCGAACTCGCGGATTCGTTTTCCCATCTCGCCGCTGCTCTGGTCGAAAAGAAGGGCAGGCTGAGGGGGCGCCGCGTGAATCGACCTGTTTTCCGGATGGGGGGGCTTGATACTCTCCGTTACTGGACTCATGGAGTCGATTCCACGATTATCGCTTTCGCCGGCAGCAACATTCCTCAATGGCTCCTCCGGTCTTGTAATTTTTCGCACATGGAAACGAAGATAGATGCTGCGACGGCGCTGGCTATTCGTAATAATCATCGCCCGTTTGTAACTCTTTCGAGACACTGTCTTTTATGGACAACTTTATTGGAACGAATGAGTTAGGGTCTCGTCCGGCCTTCTGGCGGACCGCGTGGAAATGTATTATGCTCATTAGCTGACCGGAGCAAAATCCTATGGCCTACAAACTGAACGTGAACGGAAAGTCCTACACCGTGGACGCCGCAGCCGATACGCCCCTTCTATGGGTGCTTCGGGATATTCTCGATCTCCGCGGCACCAAATACGGCTGCGGAATCGGCCAATGCCGCGCCTGCACCGTACATCTCAACGGCAAAGCAGTTCCTTCCTGCCAGACGCCCGTTTCCCTTGTCGGGACGCAGAACATCACCACGATCGAGGGCTTGTCCGCCGATGGCACGCACCCCGTCCAGGTGGCCTGGATGGAAGTCGATGTAGCGCAGTGCGGATATTGCCAGGCGGGCCAGATGATGGCCGCGGCCGCCCTTCTCGCCAAAACCCCTCACCCCACGGACAAAGAAATCGACTCCGCCATGAATGGCAACCTTTGCCGCTGCGGAACCTATACGCGAATCCGGCAGGCGGTCCACAAGGCCGCTACGCTGCCTAGCAACAACGCGTCGGCAAAAACCGTGCAGACCGCACAGAATGTCGTGAAGTAAGGAGATCCCGAGATGAAGCGCATCGATCGTCGTTCTTTTCTTAAAGTAAGCGCATTAGGCACGGGCGGCGTGCTGCTCAGTGTGTATCTCGAGCCCAGGGCGTCCGCGCAGGGCCGCGGTGGTCCACCCCCTCCACCGCCCGATCCGCACACCTATATCAAGGTTGCGCCGGATGGTACGGTCACGATCATAGCCAAGAATCCCGAGGTCGGTCAGGGCATCAAGACCATGCTTCCGATGCTGATCGCCGACGAACTCGACGTCGACTGGAAGAACGTCAAGATCGAACAGGCGGACTTCGACGACCGGAAGTACGCCGGACAGATCGCGGGCGGCAGTACGGCGACTCCCACCAACTGGATCCCCATGCGCCAGGCCGGCGCGGCCGGGCGCGCGCTGTTCATCACCGCTGCGGCGCAGACCTGGAACGTACCGGAATCCGAACTCAGCACCGGCTCCGGCAAGGTCATGCACAAGGCTTCGGGCAAGTCGATCGGATATGGCGATCTGGCGGCGAAGGTCGCCACGCTGCCGATGCCCGAACTGACCGCCGTGAAGATGAAGGATCCGGCGGACTACAAGATCATCGGCCACACCGAGACGCAGTACGACCTGCACAACATCGTCACGGGCAAGCCCATCTTCGGGATCGATATGAAGCTCCCCGGCATGCTTTATGCCGTGTACGAAAAGTGTGGCGTTTTCGGCGGTAAGGTGGCGAGCTCGAACATCGAAGAGATCAAGAAGATGCCGGGCGTGAAGTTCGCATTCGTGGTGGATCGTCCGGACATAACCGCCCCGGTGATACCGCAGGAACCGGGTCTTGAAAGCGGCATCGCCATCGTGGCGGATACCTGGTGGCAGGCGCAGTCGGCCCGCAAGAAGCTCCAGGTGACCTGGAACGAAGGTCCTCGCGCCAACTTCAGCAGCGTCGAGTTTGCGCAGAACGCCGACAAGATGAGCAAAGCGACGCCGCAACGAAACCTTCGTAACGACGGCGATGTAGACGCGGCTTTCAAGAGCGCCGCGAAGGTCGTTGAGGGAGCGTATTCGTATCCGTTTATTTCGCACGCGCCTCTGGAGCCGCAGAACTGCACCGCGTCGTTCAAGGACGGCAAGTGCGAGCTCTGGAGCAACAGCCAGATCCCGGGCAACGCCCGCCGTCTGGCCGCCGAGGTAACCGGCATTCCACAGACCGACGTTACCCTGCATATGGTGCGCGGCGGCGGCGGGTTCGGCCGGCGTTTGATGAACGACTATGCGGCGGAAGCGGCTTACATCGCGAAGGAAGTCGGTGTACCCGTGAAGCTGCTCTGGGCCCGGGAAGACGATATGAGGCACGACTACTATCGTTCGGGCGGATTCCAATATCTGAAAGGCGCAGTGGATGCGTCCGGTAACCTGATCGCCTGGCACAACCACTTTGTCGGCTACGGCGAGAATGGGCCGAACATGATCAACTTCGTCACTTCGAGCGCGATGGGCCCGACCGAGTTCCCGCAGCGCTTCGTGCCGAACTACCGGATGGACGCTTCGGTTCAGCCGCTGGGTATCCGGACGGGTGCTCTGCGCGCTCCCGGCAGCAATGCATTCGCGTTCGTGGTTCAGTCCTTCATCGATGAATTGGCGCATGCCGCGGGCAAAGATCCGGTGGAATTCCGCATGGCCCTGCTCAACGCGGCGCCACCGCCTGCCGCGGTTCCCGCCGGTGGCAGAGGCGGATTCGGACCTCCGGGCGTGAACGCGGAACGTATGAAGGGCGTGCTGCAGGCGGTCGCGGATAAGTCCGGCTGGAGCAAGCGCAATTCTCTGCCCAAGGGCACCGCGATGGGTGTAGCATTCCACTTCAGCCATCAGGGTTACTTCGCCCACGTTGCCGAAGTGAGAGTGGACGCCGCGAAGAAGGTCAAGGTCAACAAGATCTGGATCGCTGCGGATGTCGGACATACAATCATCAACCCGAGCGGCGCTGAGAACATTTGCCAGGGCGCGGTCATCGACGGCCTGAGCGAAATGATGAGTCAGGAGATCACGGTCGACAAGGGCAAGGTTGTGCAATCCAACTATCACCAGCACGGGATGGTGCGGTTGGCGCAGGCCCCGCCTCAGATCGAGATCGTCTACGTGAAGTCGAACAACAACCCAACGGGTCTGGGCGAACCGGCGCTGCCTCCGGTGATTCCGGCGGTCGCCAATGCGATCTTTTCCGCCACTGGAACCCGGCTGCGGGAGTTGCCGATCTCAAAGGCCGGCTATAGCTGGGCATAAGTGCTCCATTGAACTACTGAGAACTCCGGGCTCGTCAACTTCGGTTGGCGAGCCCGTTTTCTTTCCATGCGTCTTTTATCCTTCGCCTTACTGGTTTTCCCCGTTGCTCTCTTTGCACAGGATGAGCATCGCATCTCATCGCCCAACGGCCAGGTCGAGTTCCGGATCTTTGTGGCACAGCCGAACGATGGCGGGCTTTCACAGCTCGCATACGAGGTTTACTACCGCGGCAAACCGGCGCTCGATCTTTCGTGGATGGGCCTTGATATCAATATGCAGGAACCGCTGCTGGGTCAGAAAGTCGGATTGACGCACTGGTCCTCCGACGCCAACACGGCGGACACCGCCGGCACGAAGCCTTACCACTGGCTCAATCTCGATTACATACAGGACGGAACGGTCGGCAGGCGCATCAACGTTGAGGTGCGCGTCTTCAACGACGGCGTGGCCTTTCGCTACACGATCCCTCGGGTGACCCCACTCTACGAGATTCCGGTCCACGACGAAGGCACCGGGTTTTCGTTCGTGCAAGCGGATGCAATTGCCTCCACCCCGATTTACACAGCCTTCGAACTCCCTTTCGCCACGATGGAACCCGGCCCGGGTTGGGTCGTGATCGCCGAGGCGGGCGCCGCGCACTTTCCGCACGTGGTTTTGATCCATGCCGGCGGGAACGATCTGATCACTCATCTGACACCGGGCGCGCACGATCCCAACGTGGCATTCGACGGGACCACGCCGCTCGACTGGCCGTGGCGGATGATCATTTTCGGCTTCGATAAAGACCACTACCGGCAATCGGAGACGTTTCGGGATATGATGCGCTGATATGAAGACTTCGTTGGTTCTTCCGGCCGTTCTCCTTTCGGCGCTCGGTTTTTCCATAATGCCGCTGCTCTCCGGCGATGATGGCGGACAGCTTCTCAGCGTGGACCATTACGTCCGAGTCGCCTCGGCCGTTCCCGCAATCAAAGGCCAGACGACGCAAGTCTACGTGCGCGAGGTAGTGCGGGCGGGCATCGCCCTGCGCGAGGGCGCGTTGGGAGACCGCGTGGTGCTGTTCGTTCATGGAGCCGGCACTCCCGCCGAAGTCGCTTTCGACGTTCCTTATCAGGACTACAGCTGGATGGGCTTTCTGGCCCGCGCCGGCTACGACGTGTTCGCCATGGATATGACCGGCTATGGACGATCCACCCGGCCCGACGCCATGAACGACCCGTGCAATCTCTCGCAGGCGCAGCAACTCACGTTTGTTCCGGGATTGATCGCCGCGCCCTGCAAGCCTTCCTACGGCCAGCAGATGACCACCCTTGCTTCGGACTGGAATGATATCGGCGCCGTGGTCGATCATCTGCTTGCGCTGCGGCACGTGGCAAAACTGAGTATGGTCGCGTGGTCGCTGGGCGGTCCGCGAGCCGGAGGTTACGCCGCGCAGCATCCCGAGAAAGTGCGGAAGCTGGTTCTGCTCGCCCCGGCTTACAACCGAAACTTGACGACAAATGCCGCCGCGCAGGCGCCGGGAGCCTCCTCCGCCATGACGACTCAATCTCATTCCGAGTTCGCGGAGAACTGGGACCGCCAGGTCGGGTGTCCGGCGCAGTATGACCCCGCCGCCAGCGATGCCGTGTGGTCGTCGATGATGGATTCGGATCCGGTTGGCGCAACCTGGGGCACTGGCGTGCGGAGGGCTCCGCAGGTCTTGAGCCGAGGCTGGACACAAGCCATGGTCGAGAAGACCACCATTCCGACTCTGGCCGTGTCCGGCGCTCACGATAAGCAGGTGCCACAGGATCGAGTGCGGGAGTTCTACACAGACCTTGGCGCGGCGCAGAAGGTCTTCATCGATCTGGCCTGTTCATCCCACAATGCGATGTGGGAGAAAAATCATCTGCTGCTGTTCCGGGCGTCGCTCGAATGGTTGAACAAGGGCACGGTGAACGGGATGGAGCAGGGCATGATCAAGCTCGGGTATTAGGCATCGGACTCAAAGGATTTCGATCCGCGGCGCCGTGCGTCGAACCTGTTGCCTTTCTGGCTGAAGCGCTACCTGTGAATGGTGTCGCCAACCGGTTTGCAGTCGAGCAGGATCCGAACACTGGCGTCATTGATCATGCTGCTCGGCTCGCGTTTTTCGTACCGGTATTCCCGGCTTTCGACGGTGTATAAGGTGCCTTCGACCTGCACACGATCACCCACGACGGGAACGGGGATGTAATCGGCGTTCTCCATCAGGACGGAGTGAACGGAATCCCCATTCGCGGTAAAAATCAGCTCAACGACCATAACGCCCTATTCCTCGCTCAATGTCAGATACATCAAAGACCCGTCGCGTTCGATCTGCAAAACCAGCGGATCGGTGATTTTCAGGTGATCGACCGCCATCCGCAGCGCCTCGAGCGTCGAAACCGGGGTGGTGTTGACGCTGTAGATCACGTCGCCCAGCTTCAGTCCGCCCTGCCCGGCATATTCGGCGTCGCCCGTTCGCGCCGCCACGATCACGCCATAGGGCTTGCGGGTATCGGGCAGGATCTGTGCGATGTCTTTCGTAATCGGCACCCCCACAATACCCAGCTTCGCCACGCGGTTTTCTTCCGGCTTCACCAGATCGAGAAAACGGAATGGATCGTCCTCGCGTTCCTCCACTTCCACCCTGGCCGTAAGCTTTTCCCTGCCGCGAAGCACCTCGATCTCAACGGGCTCCTTCAGGCGAATGCTGTACAGAGCGGTCTCAAACTGGCGCGCATTCGCCATTGGCCGGCCATTCAGCGCGACGACTATATCGCCCGGCTTCAGGCCCGCTTTATACGCGGGACCATCTGGAGTTACATCGCCCAGAATCACGCCGGTGTCCTGATGCAGGTCGAGTCCGGCGGCAAGCTCCGGCGTGATGCTTTGAGCGGTCGCTCCGATCTCGCCGCGGTGCACATGCCCATCCTTCCGGATCTGCTCGTAGACGTTTTTGACGACATTGCTCGGGATGGCAAATCCAATGCCCTCGCTGCCCCCCGACTGAGAAAGGATAAACGTGTTGATTCCCACCACGTTGCCATCCACGTCGAGCAGCGGTCCGCCGCTGTTGCCGGGATTGATGGATGCGTCTGTCTGAATGTATGCCATCGGATCGTCAGGCTTGATCTGCCGTCCGACGGAACTGACGATTCCAAGGCTGACCGAATTTTCGAGGCCCAGAGGATTTCCGAAAGCCAGAACCAACTCCCCCTGGCGCAGTCCCTCGGAATCGGCCAGTTTCAAGACTGGCAATTTGAAGCCCGCATCGACCTTGAGAACGGCCAGATCGGCGTCCCGGTCGACCCCGACTACAGTTGCCTCAAGAAGCTTTCCGTGTGCGTGGAGAGCCTCCGAGCGGGAAGAACCGGGTCGATCGGGCGGGGAAACGAGTTGCACGCGGATGCGGCGCGCGTTTCGCACCACGTGATTGTTGGTCACGATATAGCCGTCCTGGCTCAGGATCACGCCGGAACCGGAACTGCGCTGCTTGGTGACCAGCCCTGCCGTTGTGGCATCGCCGGTTTCTTCCTCATCTGCCAGCGCGTACCCCGTCGAGAACACCTGCACCACAGCGAGACTGACGGTGTGAGACAGCGTTTCGATGGAGTCGCTCAGCGCGTGCAAGGACTCCCTTGACGCCGACAAGGCGGCGGCGCGCGAAGCGGTTTCGCCGCTTTGCTGCGCCGCCAGCGCCATCACGGTGATCGGAATCGCCAGCAGAACCCGCACTGTTTGGGCCATTTCAGTTCCTATTCTATTGACGTGCACGGCGCGATCCGGCGTACGAAGGATAACAGAATCAAGGATTCCCGCGGCTGACGATCCGGCAATTCCGCTATTATCGGAGCGTGCCCTGCCTGCTGACGCTCCTGATCCTGATGTTCCCTCGCGTGATCCTGGTCCTGATGTGGCTCTTTTCGCACTACCTCGACCGCGCTTATCATGGACTCGTGATCCCCCTTCTCGGGTTCATCTTTCTTCCCATTACGACCATCGTTTACGCCTGGATGGTCAACACCGGATTACCCATGACCGGGTTCAATCTGGTGATTCTGATCATTGCGGTGCTGCTCGATGCGGGCTCGCACGGCAGCGGCGCAGGCTATTACCGGCGGCGGCGGGTTTGAACTTACTCGCGACAGATCCCCCTGCGGCTGGCACGGATGAACCCCGTCAGGTGCAGCGTTTGCGGGTCCGCCAGTTCGGCATCGATCCTCGCCAGTGCGTCTTCCAGCTTCAGCCCGGAACGATAGAGAATCTGATATGCCCTCTTGAGTCGGGCAACCTGCGCCAGTGTGAAACCCGCGCGCTTGAGCCCCACGGTGTTCAATCCTTTGGCTTCGACGTTGAATCCGGAATAGAGAAAGAACGGCGGCACATCGAGATTGACGCGTGTATTGCCGCCAATCATAGCCAGGCGGCCGATCTTCGAGTACTGATGAATGACGACGCCGCCCGAGATGAAGGCCTGATCTTCCACTTCCACATGCCCCGCCACCAGAGCGCAGCTGGCGATGACAGTGTTGTTCCCGATCGTGCAATTGTGCGCGATATGGCCTGAAGTCATGATGTAATTGCCGTCGCCGATCGCGGTTACCGATTCCGGTTGAGTGCCGCGGGAAATCGTATAATGCTCGCGGATTTTGTTGCCGCGGCCAATACGCAGGTAGCTGCGATCGCCTTTGAAGTTCTTGTCCAGCGGATCGGTTCCCAGAACGGTGCCGGCCGAGATCTCGTTGCGCTCTCCGAGAGTCGTCCAGCGCTTGACGAACACGTAGGGCTCGAGCAGGCAATCCGGCCCGATCTCCACATCCTGCTCGATCACGCAGAACTCTCCAATCCGTGTGCGCGCGCCGATCGCGGCGCCGGGGTGGATATGGGCGGTGGAGGCGATGATCGCCGAAGAATCGATTGACACGGATTTCATGATAACGGCCGGGTATCTTTATGCTCTGGTATCTTGATCTAATGATCACGGCGGCCACTACGGAGCGGGAGAAAGGCGTCAGGCAGTATCGATACCTCGATCTGTTGATCAACATCTTTGTCGTGGTGCTGATTGTGTCGAATCTCATCGCGCCGAAGTTCGTAGCCGTCGGATGGTTCCGGTTCAGCGCAGCTCAGTTGTTATTCCCGATCACCTATATCTTTGGCGATGTGTTTACCGAGGTTTATGGCTATGGCGCGTCGCGCAAGGCCATCTGGACCGGGTTTATGGCGAGCGCCATCATGACTGTCTTCGGTATCTTCGCGGTCTGGCTGCCGCCGGCGCCCGAGTTCAAGGACCAGCAGGCGTACCAGATCATATTTGGCGTCGTTCCGCGCAATGTCGCCGCCAGTCTGCTGGCGTACTGGGCGGGCGAATTCGCCAACTCCCTGACCGTCGCGAAAATGAAACTCTGGACCGATGGGAAGTACCTTTGGACGCGTACGGTCGGTTCAACCGTCGTGGGTCAGGCCGTCGACACCAGTATCGTCATTTTCGTCATTTTCTGGGGGCAGCCGTTGGGAGTCATGTTCCGGCTGATCGTGTCCGGGTATCTGTTCAAGGTGGCGTACGAAGTCCTGGCTACGCCTTTGACCTATGTCGTGGTGAACTTTCTGAAGCGTACCGAGGGTGTGAATTTCTTCGACCGCGCCACCAATTTCAATCCGTTCGCGCTCCGGAAAACGGCTTAATACAACTCCGGCTGCGATTCATTCTCGATACCGGCCAGAAAGGCCTCCAACAGCCGGATCTTCGGCGCCGCAAGCCCGCGGGTTGTATCCAGCCGTATCTGCGCCGGGAGCGTGGCTACCGCTTTTCGCAAAGCATTCACCGCAGGGGTGAACGTCGGGAAGCGCGTGTCGCGCCCGATTTTGCAAACCGTGCGCAGGATACCAATCGACCCGAGCTGCTCCAGGATATCGGCATCGCGCAGAATCGTGCCTTCGAGCGACACTGGGTGGGCCGCCGGCTGATGCGTGCGGATCGCCTCCACCACGGCTTCGACTTTGTCCTCGGGAAATCCCATTTCATGGAGCAATTCGGGCGCGCGCTCCACTGCGTACGCCACATTGTCCCAACGCGCCAGCGCCTCCGGGTCTTCCGGCCGATGCCCGATAAAAACGCCGATGTCGTGCAGCCACGCCGCCGCGAATACGATATCGTCGTCGTAATTCAGGCCTGCCCCGATTTGTTGCGTCAGCGCGTAGAGTCGCGGCTGGTGGCCGAACTTGTCCACCGGCCGTGCTTCCCGGGCGATGTAATCGCGGATCGCCCCGCGGAAGTCAGGCATTTTTGATCAGTCTCAGGGCTTCCGCGACGGGCACGTCCTTCCAGAGGCGTTCAAAATTCTCGCGTCCCATGAATGACCGGCTCAGCATGCGGTCGATGTAAAGCGTTCCGTGCAGATGATCGATTTCATGCTGCAGGATGCGGGCGTACCAGCCCCGTGCATGGATGGTCACCGGCTCGGCGCGCTCGTTCAGGCAATCGACGCGAACCCCAAGCGCGCGCGGCACAATTGCCGTGAATCCGGTCAGACTCAGGCAGCCTTCGAAGAATTCGGCCTGCTCCGGGTCCTCAATCGTGAGCTTCGGGTTGACGATTACATGCGGCGCGACTGCGGCGCGCAGGCGTTCAGCAGCCTGGCCGGGCGGCAGTTTCCCGATGAACTCCGCGGGGTCTTCGATCACCGCAAGCTGAAGCGGGACGCCGATCTGCGGCGCGGCCAGGCCAACCCCCGGGGCGGCGCGCATGGTTTCGAACATCGCGCCAATGAAATCCTGGATCTCGGCCGAAAGAATCGCTTCAGGTGTCAGCGCGCTGGCAGGCGTGCGCAGAACGAGTTCCCCTGCCTGACAGATTTCGCGCATCATCGGGTGCCGGGAAAGGCGATTGGCCGCGGAGGAACGCAGATGAACGCCGATACGACCCGCAAGGAACTCTTTGTTTTCAATCTGTGTTCACCCGCGTTCATCTGCGGCCAATTATTGCTTGTCGGTCTTGACGAATGTCGCCAGCGCCAGCAATGGGAAATAGAGCCGGTAGTAATGATAGTTCAGATAGAAAACCTTCGGGAAACCGGTACCGGTGGCCAGTTCCTCGGCCCACGTTCCATCCGAGGCCTGCGTGCGGAGAAGGTATTCGATGCCGTCCCGCACGCTTGAACTCGTGGTATCGCCACCAGCCATCAGGCCCATCAGCGCCCATGCGGTCTGCGACGGCGTGCTCTCCGCGCCGGTGAAAATATCGTTGTCGTAGCTGGCGCAACTCTCGCCCCATCCGCCGTCGGGATTCTGGATCGAGCGCAGCCATTCGTTGGCGCGCTGGATGTGCGGCTCGTGATCGTCCTCGCCCATCGCGCGCAGCCCGCGCAAAGCGAAGCAGGTGCCGTAAATGTAGGCGACGCCCCAGCGTCCATACCAGCTTCCGTCGGCCAGTTGCGCGCCAATCAGGTAATCGATGGCGCGGCGGCAGGCGGCATGGCTGCGGTCGAATCCATTTGCGGCCAGGGCTTCCAGCGTGCGGCCGGTGATGTCCGCGCAGGTTGGGTCAAGCATCGCGTTGTGGTCCGCGAAGGGAACGTGCGTAAGGATTTCCCAGTTGTTATCCACGTCGAATGCGGCCCATCCGCCATCCTTCGACTGCATCGCGAGCAGCCAATCGATGGCCCGCGTCCGCGTGGCTTTCTGTGCCGCCGCCCGCGTGCCCTGCATGTGCGGGAAGGCGAGCATCACCATCGCCGTGTCGTCAATATCCGGGTACCAGTCGTTGCGAAACTCGAACGCCCAACCGGAGGGATCCGTATACGGCCGCTTTACCGACCAGTCGCCTTTGCGCCGGATCTCGCGCGCCACCAGCCAGTCGGCCGCGCGTGCCAGTTCAGGGCTTCCGCTCCAGCCGGCCTCGCCCAGCGCATAAGCCGCGATTGCGGTGTCCCATACCGGCGAGAAGCAGGGCTGGAAGAACAGCGTCTTGCCGTCGTCGACCATCAGATTGTCGAACTGGCGCAGCGCCTCCACCCGCACCGGAGAGTTCTCGGGATAACCGAGAACGTCCAGCGCCATAATCGAATACTGCATGGGAGGATAGATTGCCCCGAGTCCATCGGCGTGCTTCATCCGTTCGAGCATCCAGTGCTCGCACTTCCGGATCGCCGCCTTGCGGATACGCGCGAATCCGTACCGGTCCCAAAGCTTGAGGATCTTGTCGGATTGCACGAACGTCCGCCGCCAGCTCAGCCAGGAGTCGCTGCTCTCGAACCCGATGTTCTTGCCCGGAATGAAAAGCTCGTCCAGATTGAAACCCGCGGGAGCCGGCCGCTTCGGGTCGTGCGCATGAACGATCGCGAGCGAGATCACGATGGCTCGCGTCCACGACGACATCTGATACAGCAGCTTGCCGGGCAGCAGTACGATCTCAGGCGGAATGCTCGGTGTGCCTTCCCGCGGATAAAGATCGAACAGGCTGAGATTGACCTTGGTATAGCTGTTGGCGGATTGAATGCCGCCCAGTGCGAGGATACGCTCGCGCAGCCGGGTCATTTCCGCGCCGTCGGCGGGGACGCCCGCGAGCTTGAGCGCGAAGTAAGCCTTCACCGAGGCGCTGATCTCGCTCGGCCCCTTCACGTAGATATTGAACCCGCCGTCGGGCAACTGCCGCGAAAGAATTCGATCTACGGCCCGATCTATCTGGCCGCGGTTCGGCGGATTCCAGATACCGTCCACGGGCGGGTGCAGCCAGAGCTGCAGCAGAATGTAATCGGATTCGAGTGTGGTGTCCGCTGTCAGCAGCGCGCACCAGTAGCCGTCGGCATGCTGCAGCGAAAGCAGGTTTTCGGCCGCCACCTGAAGCTTCTGTTGCGCGGCGGTGACGAGCTTGTCTCTGACCTGGAGCGTAGCGCTCATCATTCTCCGGAACTCGCTATCTGCAACTCGTTGTGGATTCTCCCGGGCACTCAGCGAGGATTGGCGGAGATGCCGTAAAGCTGGCTGGCCGCGCCCGCCAGTTCCGGTGGCAAAGAAAAACGCACGTCTTCCTCCACCATCTCCACTTCCTCGAGGTTCCCGAATCCTTTCTCGTGCAGCGCCGAAACGATCTGTTCCACCAGGTGCTCGGGTGCCGATGCTCCCGCTGTCACTCCAATGCTACGGATGCCTTCCAGCCATTCCGGATGCACATCGTTCCAGTCATTTACCAGATACGCCTGCACGCCATAATTCTGACCCACTTCGACGAGCCTCTTGGAGTTCGAACTGTTGGCCGAACCAACCACCAGAATCAGCTCGCAAAACTCGGACACACCTTTCACCGCCATCTGCCGATTCTCGGTCGCGTAGCAGATATCCTGCGATTTGGGTCCGCGAATCATCGGGAATCTCTGTTCGAGACGCGCCACGATGTCTTTGGTTTCATCCAGACTCAAAGTCGTTTGGGTGAGATAAGCGACGCGGGCCGGGTCCTCGATTTTCATGGCATCCACGTCCGTAACCGATTCGACCAGAACCATTTTCGCCGGCGCCTCGCCCAGCGTCCCAATGACTTCGTCATGGTTCTTGTGACCGATCAGGACAATCGTGTAGCCTTCGCGCGCAAACTTTACGGCTTCCAGATGAACTTTGGTTACCAGAGGGCAGGTCGCGTCGATAATGGCCAGACTGCGTTCCTTGCCCTGGCGCCGCACCTCCGGCGAAACGCCGTGCGCGCTGAAAATCGCCCGCCCGCCCGCCGGTACTTCTTCCAGTTCCTCCACGAAGATGGCGCCCATTTCCCGCAGTTCGTCGACTACGTGCTTGTTGTGCACGATTTCCTTGCGCACATAAACCGGCGGACCGTAAAGACTCAGTGCAATCTTCACCACATCGATCGCCCGCACCACGCCGGCGCAAAATCCGCGCGGCTTCAGCAGGTAGATCTTTTTCTCTCCGCGAACGTTCGCAGTGATCGGTTTCAATGGCATAACGATTTGGCGCGAACTCCGAGTATATCATCTGGGAAGGGCAAAAGCCCCCTGGAGACGCACTTGCGAGCCTGGCGATACGAAGGTGGATTCGGCGCGGAAAACCTTAAAATTGTGGAACTTCCGGACCCAAGTCCGGGACCTCGCCAAGCCGTGGTGCGCGTGCGCGCCTGTTCGGTGAACTACCGGGATCTGGCGGTCCTGCGCGGCGCTTATGGCGCAAACGTGAAGCCGCCGTTGATTCCGCTTTCGGACGGCGCCGGTGAAGTTCTGGCGGTGGGGCCGGGGGTCACGCGAGTGAAACCCGGTGATCGCGTCGCCGCGGCGTTCATGCAGGATTGGATCGAAGGTCCCGCGGACGATTTGAAAGCGAATTCCGCGCTCGGGGGCGCCATCGACGGCATGATGGCCGAACAGGTTTGCCTCGACGCCGAGGGCCTGGTTCGTTTCCCCGAGCATCTCTCCTTTGAAGAAGCTGCGGCGCTGCCCTGCGCGGCCGTTACCGCATGGCATGCGTTGTTTCGTTCCGGCGGATTAAAACCCGGCGAATCGGTTCTGCTCCAGGGCACCGGCGGCGTGTCCACGTTTGCTCTCCAGTTCGCCAAAATGGCGGGAGCGCGCGTGATTGCGACGTCCAGCAGTGAAGCCAAAATGCAGCGTCTCCGGCTTATGGCAGCCGACGATGTAATCAACTACAAAACCACGCCGGACTGGGATAAGCCCGTGCGCCAACTCACGGGAGGTGTCGGAGTCGATCATGTCGTCGAGGTCGGAGGCGCCGGCACCCTGCCGTTGTCCAGCAAGGCCGTGCGGCGAGGCGGCCACATCGCGCTGATTGGGGTGCTCGCCGGGCGCGGTGAATTCGATCCGCGCCTCATGATGCTCAAGAGCGCCCGGCTGCAGGGAATCTTTGTCGGCTCCCGCGAGATGTTCGAAGAAATGAACCGTGCCATCGCACTGGCGGGAATGAGGCCCGTGCTCGACCGCGTTTTTGAATTCGGAGAACTGCATCAGGCGCTCCAGCACCTCGAAAGCGGAGCGCATTTTGGCAAGATCTGCCTGCGCTGGTAGTCGGCCCGCAAAGGGCCAATCGCGGCCCAGACTCCGTTTTGCGGGCGATTCTTACCACTGGTTCGATCCGCGGGGCTTCCAATGGAAATTTCTTCACGCCTGTGAAACCGCAACCCCACATTTGACGTAGCAGGGGGTATACTCTATAGGCAGGAGACTGGTCCCGATGAAACTCCTCTGGCAAACTGCGGCATGGCGACAAAAGACGGCCGCCGTCGCTTTGTTTGCGCTCCTCGCGCCCGGATTCGCTGCTCCCGCATTCGCGGATAACAAAGAGAAGGATCCCGACGAGATCGGCAACCGCGACGTCGGCAAAGGCGTTAACTTCTACTCCATCGAGAAGGAGATCGCGCTGGGCAAACAGATGGCGCAGGAAGTGGAGCGTCAGGCCAGGATCGTCGACGACCCCATCATCGCGGAATATGTGAACCGCATAGGCCAGAATCTGGTGCGCAATTCGGACGCCAAGGTTCCCTTCACGATCAAGGTTATCGACGATGAAACGATCAATGCGTTCGCTCTGCCGGGCGGTTTCTTCTTCGTCAACACCGGAATTCTGATCAACGCCGACAACGAAGCCGAGATGGCCGGGGTGATGGCGCACGAAATCGCCCACGTGGCGGCGCGCCACGGCACACGCCAGGCGACCCGCGGCCAGATTGCGAATTATGGCAGGATCGGCTTGATTTTCGTCGGCGGCTGGGCCGGATACGCTCTCTATCAGGGCGCGAGCCTTGCGATTCCGATGGGCTTCCTGAGTTTCTCCCGCGGTTTCGAGGCCGAAGCCGACATGCTCGGCTTGCAGTACATGTATAAGGCGGGTTACGATCCGACCTGCTTCGTCGATTTTTTCGAGAAGATTGAGTCCCAGGAAAAGCGCAAGCCGGGAACCATGGCCAAGGTTTTTTCCACTCACCCTCCGACCGAGGAACGCATCAAGGAAGCTCAGAAAAACATTCAGCAGATGCTGAAAGAGAAGCCTGAGTATGTGGTCAGCACCAGCGAATTCGCCGATGTGAAGGCGCGCGTGATGGCCATGCATAACAGCCGGAGGATCGACAGCGCCAAGGATGCCGGCCGCCCGACGCTGCGCCGCAGCCAGAACGGCACGATCGACGCCAACGGCAACGATACCGCGCCCGCCGCGGATCAGGACGATCGCCCGACACTCAAGCGCCGCGACGACAGCACCCAAAACTAAGCCGGCAGGTGAGTAACCTGCAGCGGATTCACAATTCGCCTTGCCCGCGCGGCGCGTTACGATAGTCGCGTGTCCTCTGCTCTGCCTCGTCTCCGCGGCGATCTGGATCTCATGCCTTCGCCCGTGGAGGATCGCCCGGGCCTGCTGATCCGCGATTCCTTCCGCTACTCCAGCGCGGTTCTGATCATCCCCCCGGCGCTGGTTGAATGTCTCACCTGTTTCGATGGCCGGCAAACCCGGCTCGATCTGCGCGCGATGCTGGTCAAGGTGACCGGTGAATTGCAGGTCGGCGAGCTCGAGGATCAGCTGATCGATGTCCTGTCGAAGAGCGGTTTTCTCGAAGACGAAACCTTCCTCGCGATGAAGGAGGAGCGTCAGCGCGAGTTTGCCGCAGCCCCGGTGCGAATCCCTTCCCATGTCGGCTCCGCTTATCCGGACCAACCGGCGGAACTGCGCGAAACGATGAACGGCTGGATGGGGACGGACCTTCCAGCGAGCTCACCAGACGGCCTGATCGGCATCGCCTCGCCGCACGTGAGTCCTTCGGGTGGCTATGAATCTTATCGTGCCGCCTACCGGCTGCTCGGACCTCAGTACAAGAACCGCACCTTCGTGGTCCTGGGCACGTCTCATTACGGCGCGCCCGAACGCTTCGGGCTCACGCGCAAACCCTACGCAACACCCTGGGGGGAATCCCACGTGAATCTCGACCTCGTCGAGGAACTCACGCGGAAAGCGCCGGATGCCATCGCGATGGAGGATTACTGCCACGCCGTCGAGCACTCGATAGAGTTTCAGGTCTTGTTCCTGCAGTCGATCTTCGGGCCGGATATTACGATCCTGCCCATCCTGTGCGGTTCTTATGCGCAGAGCATCTACCGCGGCGGCAAACCGGAAGACACGGAGAACGTGAACCGTTTCCTGGGGACGCTCGGAGAAATCGCCGCGCGCGAAGGCGACCGCCTGCTCTGGGTGCTCGGCATCGACATGGCCCACATGGGCAGGCGCTATGGCGACGAATTCGTGGCTCTCGCCAATGAGAACGAAATGCTTGCCGTCGGCGGACGCGACCGCCAGCGCATGGAGCGGGTCGCGGCAGGAGATGCGCAGGGCTTCTGGGATCTGGTGCAGGAAAACCACGACGATCTAAAGTGGTGCGGTTCGTCTCCGGTTTATACGTTTTTGAAGGTGGTGCCGAACGCGCGCGGCACGCTGGAGCGATACGAACAGTGGAACATCGATCCGCAGAGTGTGGTCAGTTTTGCGGGGATGTCATTCCGGGTTTGAGGCAACTCGTGCGACAGGCGGTTATCCTCCTGCTCTTGATTCCATGCGGCGGCGCGGTAACGAGAGCGATACCGGACGCACCGTTTTTCGATAACACGCCAGTAAGCTGGCCCTCGCCTGAAACGCTGGTGCAGGATCTCCGGTCGGAAAACAGCTTTTTTTTTTTT